>JBBSSO010000288.1:0-3789 GCA_038241905.1 Cytophagales bacterium
ATATTCCGCGCCAAGCCAACGGACAAGAAACTGTGTACCTCTGCGGGAATTCTCTGGGTTTGCAGCCAAAAGCTGCGCGGGCGGCGGTAGAAGTGGAGATGGAGAAATGGCAAAACCTAGCCGTAGAAGGGCATTTTGCCGGCGAGGACCCTTGGTTTACCTACCATAAAACTCTGGCCGCGCCGGCGGCGGAAGTGGTAGGCGCCAAACCCGAGGAAGTGGTTATTATGAACCAACTAACCGTGAACCTGCACCTCATGCTGGTGTCTTTTTATCAACCAAAAGACGGTCGGTTTAAAATTTTAATGGAAGCCGGTGCGTTTCCTTCAGACCAATATGCGCTGGAAACGCATTTGAAAGCCCGTGGCTACGCGCCCGAAGACGCCCTAATTGAAATAGCGCCCAGGCCCGAAGAAAACACTTGGCGCACCGAAGATATTTTGCAGGCCATCAAAGAAAACGGAGATGATCTGGCGCTGGTGCTTATTGGGGGCGTGCATTATTACACCGGCCAAGTGTTTGACATGGCTGCCATTACCCAAGCCGCTCACCAAGCAGGCGCCCTTTGCGGGTTTGATTTGGCGCATGCCGTCGGCAATGTGCCGTTGCGTTTGCACGATTGGGGCGTTGATTTTGCCGTGTGGTGTACGTATAAATATTTGAACTCGGGGCCCGGCGGAACCTCCGGCGTATTTGTACACGAAAGGCACGCGAACAACCCAGATCTGCCGCGTTTTGCCGGTTGGTGGGGCCACAACCAAGCCCAGCGTTTTGAAATGAAAAAAGGATTTATTCCCATGGCTGGCGCCGATGGTTGGCAAATTTCTAACAGCCAGATTTTGCCTTTGGCCGTGCATCGGGCAGCGTTGCAGCTTTTCACGGAAGCCGGCATGAACCAGCTCCGAGCCAAAAGCGAAAAGCTAACCGGTTATTTGGCGTTTTTAATCCAAGCGCTTGACCAACCCGAAACTGAAATAGAAATTATTACGCCCGCAGAACCATCGGCGCGGGGCTGCCAGCTTTCTTTGCTCGTGAACCGCAACGGGCGGCAGTTATTTGAGACTTTAATGGCCCACGGTTTTGTCCTGGACTGGCGCGAGCCCAACGTTATTAGGGTTGCACCCACGCCGCTTTACAATACTTTTGAAGACGTGTATCGTTTTGGGCAATGTTTGGCTGCCCATTTTAAGCAGTAAATCCATTGCACAGGAGCAATAAATTTTACAAAACAATCTTAATTGTTAACCATGTGTTTACTGCTTAGCTGGCAATAGTGGTTCTGTTGAACTTGAGGTAGATGTTACGGGTACATTATATTATGATATTGAGTATTATGCTGATAATATAGGATGTTATAAAGTTTTGCTATCATATAGTGCTGACCTTTAATGTGATAATAGCAATCGCAATGATGTTATTTATAATCATAAAAGTAAACTAATATAGTTCTTAGTTTACTTTCGGGCTTTAAAGTAAACTGATGGAAAAGTTAGTTTACTTTGTAAAAGAAAAAAACGAAGATCATGATAGAACTAGAGAAGTACAGTTCAGGCCATTTTGAAAAAGGCGTGGGAGGATATAAATACTTTAAGCCAACCCTAGTTAATGATCAATGGAAATGGAGTAATCCAGAGATAAACGCCTTGTTGGAGAAGGCGGCAATAAAGCTAGGGGAGCTCAATTCCTTTGCTAAATTGGTTCCTAATATTGGCCTGTTTATCCATCTGCACGTCACAAAAGAGGCCGTAGTTTCTAGTAGGATAGAGGGGACTCAAACGAACATGGATGAAGCACTGCTCCCAGAGGAGGATATTCATCCAGAGCGCATGAGTGATTGGAGAGAAGTAACTAACTACATTAAAGCTATGAATACCGCTATTGAAGAAATGGATAGGCTCCCTATTTCCTCAAGGCTTTTGAGACAAGCACATGCCATCCTTTTAAGCAGCGGACGTGGAGAAAACAAACAACCAGGCAACTTCAGATCAAGCCAAAACTGGATCGGCGGCGCTAGTTTGGCAGATGCAGTTTTTATTCCTCCTCATTTTGATTTTATCGGTCCGCTAATGAGTGATTTGGAAAACTTCTTACATAATAGTGATATAGCAGTTTCATCTTTGATTAAAATAGCAATTGCTCATTACCAATTTGAAACTATACACCCATTCTTAGATGGGAATGGAAGAATAGGCCGCTTGCTGATTACTTTGTATTTAGTAAGTGAGAAAATATTAAGCAAGCCGCTCCTATATCTTTCCACTTATTTTGAACAAAACAAAAGCTTGTATTATGACAATCTAACATTTGTGAGAACTAAGAGTGACATGACTCAATGGCTGAAATATTTTTTAGTAGGTATTGAGCAGACTGCAACAAAAGCAGTGTCTACCTTAGAAGAAGTGTTACATTTGAAAGGAGAGGTAGAAGGACAAATTAGAACGATGTTCGGGAGAAAATTAGGTACTGCAATTCTATTATTTAACCATTTGTTCGACAAACCTATAGTACATGTCAATGATGTAGCTACTGTGTGTGGTTTGAGCAAAAAAGCAGCGAATGATTTAGTAGCTGATTTTGTAAAAATTGGCATTCTTAGAGAAATGACAGGCCAAAGGAGAAATAGAGTTTTCTGCTTTGAAAGATATTTGAACCTTTTCTAAAAGGCATTTTCATGGTTTGTCTATGAAAGAAGCCATTCTACATAGAATCTTGGCAGCTGACGAATTTGTACAAGAAGATGCTCATTGGTCCGGAAAAAGCGGTGTGAATTCCTTGGCGCTATTTAAACGGGAGATTAACCGGCTGGTGAAAGCCGACAGAGCCGCGCCGCCTGGCCCTAAAGCTCCCAAGTATTTAAAAGCTCTACGAGTACGCGATCGGAGGCTTACCCATTCCGCGCGAGCCCAACGTTATCAGGGTGGCACCCACGCCGCTGTACAATACTTTTGAAGAGGTTTACCGTTTTGGGCAATGTTTGGCTACGCATTTTAAGCCGGAATAAAAGCCATTTAAATTCTGGTTTCTGTTTTAGGCCTGTTTTTTCAAAAACAGGCCTAAAACAGGAAAGCCCGGCTTTCTCTTCGGCCTTTGGGCCGATGTCTAGATCTGGACATTCTATTCTACCGTTTCTAGAACCTTAATGCGCCAAGGGCTGCCCACAATCCAAACAATATCGCCTTCTTCAAACACCAAACCGGAATCTGGGTTTAAGATGCGCTGGCCTTTTTTCTCTATGCCCACAATTAAGCCCTTGGTTTTTTCGCGGACGCCAGATTCAAGAATGGATTTATTGAGCAGCGGCGAGCCTTTTAGAACAACCAGTTTTTGTAATTTAATGTCTTCTTTGTCATCCTCTGGGTCTGAGGTGGGGTCTTGCACCTCTATATTTATAAATTGCCGGAGGGCCTCCATCTGCTCATCTGACCCAAAAATATAAAGTTTATCGCCCGGGAAAACGCGTTCTTGGCGGGTGGGGGCCATAATAGTACGCTCGCCGCGCTCAATAACGGCTACGTTAATGCCGTAGGTTTCTCGTATTTGCAGTTCAACCAGCGTGCGGCCCACCACCGCAGACTCTGCGGGGACGGTTAAGCTGGTTAAATGCACGTTCCAAGGCGTCAGCGAATGGTGTCTTTTCTCGGCGTCTACCACGTCGCGGGCGTTTAGGTTAGACATAAATCGGTTTTCAATCCGGATGTAGAAGTCCTGGATTCTTCGGGAAAACACCATCATCAAACCAATAATAAGGAAACCTACCACCAGCGCTACTTGGATGGAGAGAAAACGGTC
>JBBSSO010000289.1:0-3782 GCA_038241905.1 Cytophagales bacterium
ATTAAGCCATTACTGTCGGTTATTTTGGCGGCAGGCCTTTTGAGCTCTTGCGTTTCTACTAAGAAATATGAATCGGCCTTGGCCGAAAACCGTTCTATGGTAGTGCTGCAAGACGAATTGAATCGCCAGAAAGCAGAGCTGGAAAATGAACGTGCCGCCCTGCAAAGCGATAAAGAGCGTCTGGCGCGCGAAAAAGCCGATTTAGCTAAAGAAAAAGCGTCTACCGAAGCTTCTTTGCGCACTAACCTTAGCAACAAAGACCAGCAGGTTACCCAACTTAGCGCTGACCTACAGGCCCGCGAGGCCCGTTTAGCCGAAATGCAGCGGATTTTGGCCGAGAAAGACCGCGCTGTGAACAGTTTGCGCCAAGTAGTGGGCAAAGCTTTGCTTGGTTTTAAAGAATCTGATTTAACAGTTGATGTTAGAAATGGCAAAGTGTACGTTTCTCTTTCCAACCAACTTTTATTTAAATCTGGCAGTACCAAAGTAGACGCGCAGGGGCAGGAAGCCCTGAAAAAACTGGCCAGTGTTTTGCAAAATCAGCCGGACGTGAACGTGGTAGTAGAAGGCCACACCGATGATGTGCCCGTATCTAAAGGCACCGTGGGCATGACTGATAACTGGGACTTAAGCGTGCTGCGTGCTACCGAGATTACCCGCATCTTAACTGAGGCCGGAGTTGGTCCACAACGAGTAACGCCATCGGGCCGTTCTAAATACGTGCCCATTGACCCCGCAACTACTGCCGTTGCCCGTCAGAAAAACCGCCGTACCGAAATTATCCTCACCCCTAAATTAGATGAACTTTTCCAGATTTTAGAGAAGAACTAATTTAAGTATTTAGTATTTTTCAAGGAATCCCCCGTTGGTTAAACCCAGCGGGGGATTCTTGTTTTAGGCCTGTTTTTAGAAAAACAGGCCTAAAACAGGCGTCAACTTTTCCATCGATGTAAAAGATGGTTTTTGAAAATGTTAGTGGAGTAAAATACTACTTTAGTCTTCTAATTTTCCTTGGCCTTATTCTTGCAAGTAGCTCCGTACTTTAGCTCTTGCCATATTTTTTCTACATTTGGTAAGTCAAACAGACCCTTTATATATTTTACCTATGCGTATCTGGAGAATTTTAGGCCTTGTTTTTGTCTTTTCTTTGGCATTAGAAAGTACAGGTTTGGCTCAGGAAATGGGCACCCAAACCGAAACAAATCGTCAACCCCAAGACCCGGCGGCCGAGCAAGATTTAAAGCAGCTAAGAGAGTGGGTTCAGTTGCAGTCAGACAAGATATCTATGACCACTAGGGCCGAGTGGCCTTCCATCAAAAGCGAATTTGCGCGACAAGCTAGTAAAATTGAGGGCGGTTTCCAGAGCCTGTCAGACCAATCTAAGCGGGAGTTTCTAGAGCTAAAAACCAAGTTTGAAAACCTAGAAACCAAGCCCCTTTATGATGAGATTCCGTTGCAAACGGAAGAAGTTAAGTTGCGTGAAAAAGACCTGCTAGGCGTGTACAGCAATATCCAAAACATAAAACCTACGCAAATGGCGCAGGCGTACCTAGCCTTTATTCATAGCGTGCGAGCCAAACGCCAAACCTGGATTCCACGCGATTGGGACTACGCAGAATATGTATTGCAGAAATTGGCCAGCAGAAAAGCCGCCATTGAAGACAAACTCAACACCTTAGACGAAGTAAAAATAAGAGCTTGGACCGGGGAGTTTTATACCCTTCGCGCGGGCCGCGAGTTTAAAGAAAACCAAAAGAATAAGAATTCGACCAGAAATAAGTAGTTCTCGTTCGGTAAATATTATAGAAGCCAGAAGTCCCTGTTTTAGGCCTGTTTTTTGAAAACCAGGCCTAAAACAGGGACTTTTCTTTTTTGCAGAAGTTGTTGTTACGGTGTCACAGATTCCGCAGGATTCATTTGGTTTTGGGTGGTGCCAGATTTGCTGTCGTTGGCTTCGCCGCGGGTATGGGAGTTGCCCACGTTGGTTTTAGTTTTCTCAGTGGCGGCAGCCGCGGTTGTGTCATTTTGGGGAGGATTTTCCATGTCTGATGATCCGTTGTTAGAGTTACTGGAGTTTTACTCAGCTCCGGCTGGCTCAACACCAACGTTGCCGCCAGCCTTTGGATCGCATGACGTGGTAGCCAAGGCTCCGGCCATTAGCAAAAATGCAAATGATTTTTTTATAAGAGCTTGTTTAAGTTTTGCTTTTGCCGGCGAAAACAGGAAGTGAAAGGTTCTGACGAAGCGTTTCCCCGAAAGCATTCGGGGTGTGTCATTACCGCAACATAGCAGCGCTATGGTGAGAGAAAAAGGCGAAGTCAGGTTCTTTTGATGCCTGTTTGTAGCACAAAAGACAAATTTAAACATGCTCTAAAAAGCAGCTTTAAGATTTTCCGTTTTCTGTTAACTGGCCATCTGGGCAAAAAGTTTTACCCCTATTTTAGGTCTGCCAATCAATGCGCATTACCGGTAGAATTATTAGGATTTAGAGCTGTAGAATAAAAGGCTGTTTTAGGCCTGTTTTTTGAAAATCAGGCCTAAAACAGCTATGTGTTTTCACCAAAATCACGCTATTCTGGCACGAGGTTGCGCTAAAAATACCTAGCTTTACCGATGCTTTATTGGCGGCCATTATGCACTTTGCTTTTAAGACCAGCCCAATCAATCTGCTATAAACCAATTCTTTTTAGGTTTCTGTATGCTGTTTTTCAGAAATTCCATCGCCGCAGGGCTGTTTATATTATTTAGTATACCTGCGTTTGGTCAGCCGCCAACCTCACTAAATGCTGCTCAGACGCAGTTAGCCCTTAAAAAACTGAACGTCTTGGGCAGCGTTTTGTACGTGGCCGCCCATCCAGACGATGAAAATACCCGCCTGCTTGCCTACTTGGCCAACGAGCTACACCTCCGGACTGGTTATCTTTCTCTTACGCGGGGCGATGGCGGCCAGAACCTCATCGGGCCGGAAATACGCGAACAACTAGGCATCATCCGGACGCAGGAATTGCTCCAGGCCCGCCGGATAGATGGTGGCGAGCAGTTCTTTACCCGCGCCAACGATTTCGGATTTTCTAAAAGCCCCACGGAAACGTTCACCATCTGGAACCGTGAGCAAGTGCTGGCAGATGCGGTTTGGGTGATTCGCAAGTTTAGGCCGGATGTTATGATTACGCGGTTTTCGCCGGAGCCCAGCAACACGCATGGCCACCACACCGCATCAGGAATGCTGGCTGTGGAGGCTTTTGATGCAGCGGCTGACCCCAAGCGTTTTCCGGAGCAGTTAAAATGGGTAGATACGTGGCAAGTGAAACGCCTGTTTTGGAATACCTCCGCTTTTTTCTACGGTCCCGGCCAAAAATTTGATACTACCGGCAAATTCCGTTTAGAGACCGGGATGTTTAACCCCTTGCTAGGCAAATCTTACGGCGAGATCTCAGCCGAGAGCCGGAGCATGCACAAAAGCCAAGGTTTTGGCAGTAGCAGCAATCGGGGAGAGGCGCCAGAATATCTTCAACTACTAAAAGGCGATTTTCCGAAAACGGATTTATTACAAGGCGTTAACACTACTTGGAGCAGGATAGAAGGCGGCATGGCTGTGGGCAAATTGTTGCAGCAAGCTTTAAAACAATATAACCCGGCTAATCCGGCTTCGGTGGTTCCTATTTTGTTGCAGGCTCACAAATCTCTTTTAAAATTACCTGATTCTGGGTGGAAAAAAGTTAAAGAACAAGAACTGAATGCCGCAATTAAAGCGTGTTTGGGTTTGTTTTTAGAAGCATCAG
>JBBSSO010000290.1:0-3782 GCA_038241905.1 Cytophagales bacterium
TACCGCCCGCAGCGAGCCCAATACGTCCATCTCCATTCCGCTGGATAATACCACGGCTTTGGAACGCAAGGATTTTATCATCTTTGAAAACAACAACGTGAGCGATAGCGTGGGCACTTCCATCGGGATTGTAACCCAGAAAAAAGGTGTGGATTTGTCCGGCATTCGGTTGAACTTTAACTTAGACGTGACCGAAAACGCCTACATCGAACTTATTTTTGATGAACGCACCGGCGATATTATCCGAGGGCGCGGCAAAGGAAATATCCGGATGGTGATTGACACGCGCGGTGAATTCTCAATGTTTGGCAACTATGAAATTCTGCAAGGTCGCTACAATTTTACCATGCTGGGCATTGTAAACAAAGAATTTAACGTGCGGCCCGGCGGTACCATTACCTGGAACGGAGATCCACTGCAAGGTAACCTTCGGCTAACGGCCGCCTATACGCAACGCGTTTCTTTAGAACCCATTTTGGGAACACTAACTCCTGAAGAGCGCGACTCGCCAGCGGCCCGGGCGCGTTATCCGGTAACGGCTATCATGGATTTGGATGGGCCGCTTACTACGCCGGAAATTAAGTTAAACCTTGAGTTTAATGATACGCCCAACCTGCTAGAAGACAAGCTAACGTCTTACCTCAACAGCATCCGGAACGATGAACAGGAACTGAACCGGCAGGTTTTCTCGCTGTTGGCATTTAAACGACTTTCTAACCAAAATGACTTGCAACTGGGCCTAGCCGGCGATTTAGGTAGCAGCGTGGGCGAGCTATTCTCTAACCAATTAAGTTATTGGCTCTCGCAGCTAGATTCTAACCTAGAAGTGGACATAGGAGTGAGCGGCTACGGCGACCAGATATTTGACGATGTGCAGTTACGCTTGAGTTATACCTTTTTAGACGGACGATTGCGCGTTACCCGCGAAGGTAGCCTGAACAATAACGGCCGCTATGACAACGGCAGCAACACCGCCGGCGACTGGTCTTTGGAATATTACCTCAGTAAAAACGGGCAATTGCGCCTACGAGCTACCTATGAAACTACACCTCGCGATTTTGAAAGCAGCTCTACCTCGTCTAGGCAAAAAGTGAGTATTTTGCATCAGGCTAACTTTGACCACATTGGAGAACTATTCCGGAGAAGACGCCTGAGCAAACGGGCCCAACGAGCGGTTGAACGCACGGAAACACGCAAAATTGAGGACGATACCTACACCCTGCCCTCTCAAATTGGCACCAATTGACAAAACTTATTTAAGTAAATGTGGCAACGCAAAGCGATGAATTTTTAATTAACCATAAATTAATGAAAGCTGTTTTAGGCCTCTTTTCTGAAAAACAGGCCTAAAACAGCTTCAAAAAAGTCTCAAAAGCTTTGCAGATGCATGACAAAATTTTTACAGTATTTTCCTATTCAGAAGCGCTAAAGTTTAGGTGGGTTTTAAGGCTCTTTTTATAAAAACAGGCTAAAAACAGCTCGGTCACCGTTCATCATCTAAATAATTGCTATTTTTGCCCTGACTCATTTCTATGGCTGCGAAACCAATTAAACATACTCGTAAGAAAAAGCTGGGCAATTACCCTCACACCATGGTAATTTTCAGTATTACGCTGGCTTTATTTGTCATTGGTCTGTTTGGCACCCTCCTAATTCATGCCGGAAAACTTTCTAATCTGGTCAAAGAAAACATGGAGGTGCAAGTTTACCTAGACATGGACCTGACGCCGATGCACGTGCAAAAGCTAAAGAAAATTCTAGACCGACAAGAATATATTGCAGTGGCAGACGGCGAACCGCGGGTTACGTTTTTCTCTAAAGAAGACGGTGCCCGGGAGTTTATCCAAGAAAGCGGCGAAGACTTCCTTACTTTTCTGGGCGAGAATCCGCTGCGCGATGCCTTTATCTTGCGCATTAATCCAGAATACGCCACTTCCGCCCAACTGAAAAAAATAAAGCAAGAACTACAAACTGTCTCCGGTATTTTTGAGGTAGAATACGTGGAGAGCCTGATTGATAACATCAATCAAAATCTTAGAAAGATTAGTATCGTGCTCTTGGGCTTCGCTGGCATTTTGGTACTGGTGGTTATTATCCTCATTAACAACACCATTAAATTGGCTCTTTTCTCACAACGCTTTCTTATCCGGAGCATGCAGTTGGTGGGCGCCACGTCTTACTTTATTCAGAAACCTTTCTTAAACCGGGCCACTTTGCAAGGCATAATTAGCGGACTAGTGGCTTCTGCCCTGCTTTTTGGGCTGCTGCAATACGCCTATTATGAAATGACTGAACTGACCTTACTGCGCGATGATGAGCAAATGCTTATTCTGTTCGCGAGTTTGGTAGCGTTGGGCGGAATATTAGGCTTTTTTAGTTCTTACCGAGCTGTTAAAAAATACCTTCGGGCTTCTTTAGACGATCTTTATTAATCCTTTTCATGGAAAACAACAAGCACAACAAATTCGCTTTCGGCCGCAGAAACTACCAAATCATGCTCGTAGGTTTGCTGGTTATGGCCATTGGCTTTATTATTATGACCCTAGATTCTGAACCTTACGGGTATGGTGTTCTGGGCCTAACCGTTGGCCCATTAATCCTAATGGCTGGTTTTGGAATTCAATTTATAGCCATCCTGGCCAAACCCAAAAAGAACGTTTAAATGGAATTTTGGCAAGCCATTATCCTAGCCATCATTGAGGGACTTACGGAGTTTTTACCGGTTTCTTCTACCGGCCACATGGTCATCGCGTCTAGTCTTATGGGTATCAGCACCTTGGAGTTTACCAAAATGTTTACGGTTACCATTCAGTTCGGGGCCATACTTTCGGTGGTGGTGTTGTACTGGAAACGGTTCATCAACTCGGTCAGTTTTTACAAGAAATTGTTAACGGCCGTCATCCCCGCGCTAGCCATTGGCTATGTATTAAAAGAGTCAGTAGATGCCATGCTAGAGCGGGTTGAAATAGTTGCCATCAGCCTATTGATAGGCGGCATTATTTTAGTTTTTGTAGACCGATGGTTTACCGAAAAAGAGAATCCAGTGACCACACCCAGCTACAAAAACGCGCTTATTATTGGTTTTTTCCAGTGCATCGCCATTATACCAGGCGTCTCTAGGTCGGCTGCTACCATTATTGGCGGACTTACCCAAAACATGACTCGCAAAACGGCGGCTGAGTTCTCATTTTTCATGGCCGTACCCACCATGCTGGCCGCGGCAACTTACTCGGTATTGAAAGACTTGTTGCATCTAGAAATTTCTGATGTGCTCACTTTTAATCTACCTAAAATTGAAGCGAGTTTTAGCTCCATTACGGCGCAGCAATGGCAAGCCTTGGCGTTAGGCAACGTGGTGGCTTTTTTGGTAGCCATGGTGGCCATTCGTTTTTTCGTAGATTTTTTAACCAAGCACGGCTTTAAGCTTTTTGGCTATTACCGAATTGGTTTGGGTCTTTTCCTCTTGTTATTATTGGCGATGGGGGTTGATTTAAAAATTATGTAATGCCAGAAACCGCTTACGATTTTGAAGCCGGAGCCATTCTGCTCTTTGATAAGCCCCTGACTTGGACTTCTTTTGACATCGTCAAGAAAACTAAGTTTGCGCTAAAAATTAAAAAAATAGGGCACGCTGGCACATTAGATCCGTTAGCTACGGGTTTGCTGATTCTGTGCACTGGCAAATTCACGAAGCGCATAGAAGAAATTCAAGCCCAGGAAAAAGAATACACCGGCCATTTCACCTTGGGTCACACCACCCCGTCCTTCGATTTGGAAACCGA
>JBBSSO010000291.1:0-3776 GCA_038241905.1 Cytophagales bacterium
CAGCCGGAAAACTGTTTAACACAAACATGAAAATAACCGGCATCAGGTAAGAATAGAACTTCATCGGACCCTGAATAGAGCTTACCTGGTTGTTAGACCACGTGTACAAAATGGTAGACGCCGTCATCAGCAAAGTAAACATACTCACGTGGCTGCCATAGAACGGAATGGTGAACGGCAGACGGGCAAACACATCATACGTGCTCAGGTCGTGGGCCCACAAGAAAGGCTCTTGGCGCAACTCAATGGAGTTGGGGAAAAAGTTGAACATCGCAAACAGAATAGGAATCTGCAACAGCATGGGAATACAACCACTCATGGGATTTACGCCCATCTTACTGTACATCGACATGGTTTCAGCCTGAGATTTCTGCATGTCACCTTCGTGCTTTTCCTTGATGGCGTCAATCTCCGGTTTTAACACCTTCATCTTGGCCATGGAAATGTAGGATTTGTAGGTCAGCGGACTTAAAATCAGCTTGATGTACAGTACCAAAAGGATGATGATAATGCCGTAGCTGGGAATATAATCCTCCAGAAAGTCAAAAGCTGGAATGATGAGCAGCTTGTTCATGTAAGCGAAAATGCCCCAACCTAATTCCAGGTTACGGTCAAAGCCATCGGTTACGTTTTTGAGGATGTCGTAATCGTTCGGGCCGAAGTAGTACGTGAACGTCGCTTTCCCAGACAAGGCATCTTGCGCTGGGAAAGTCATTTTAGATTTTAGGTTTTTTACTTGGGTGGTATCGGCCTCGTTAAAAGAGCTAGATATTTCGGCGCTGGAAAAACCGTTGCTGGCAATGATGGCGGCGGTAAAGAAATTTTGCTTGTTGGCTACCCATTTTACCGGCTCAGATATTATCTCTGATTCAGGATCTGTTGAGCTAGCGGAAAGATAATCAAAGCTGCCATCAGCGGTATAATAGTTAACGGTAGAGTGGTTGCGGTTCTGCGTAATGTCTTGTTCTAAGCGCTTTAACTCATCGGTCCAGGTGAAGGTAATGGGTTTTTGGGCCACCAGGGCATCCATCCCCCGGAAATTTAACTGGTACCCCACTTCATAAGAATCTTTCCGAAGCGTGTACACTTGTTCAATGGTTTGGCCGGGCGCCACCTGCGCGGTATAGGTAATTACCTGCGCCGGCAAATCCTTAACGATGGCGGTTCTCACCTCCGAAGGCTGGAAATAAAGATCCGTTAAACGTATGCTGCGGCCCGATGTGGTCTGGAACGTGAATTCCTGCTCGCTGCTAGCTTGGTCAAACAGCACCAGCGGTTGCTGGTCATAGGTTTTGTAGGTCTTCAGCAACACCTCGGCCACCTGGCCGCCTTTGCTGTCTAAGGTTACTTTTAAAACCTCATTCTCTAACACGGTAACCTGGTTCTGGCCAGTTGCCAACGCTGCAAACTCGCCCATTTGGGTGGCTTGTTGTATTTGCGCGATGGAATCTGGAATAACTGCCACAGAGGCCTGCACAGTGTCTTTCGCTGGCATGCCGGTGGTAGTGGTGATGGCAGGTTCAGAGGCTTTGGGCTGCGGTTTCTCCATGAAGAAAACGCTGTAAACCATAATGATGACTGCAATTAGGCCTAAACCTATTGCTTGATTCTTATCCATATTAAATGATAAAGAGTTATTAGACTTTGTTTTTGGTATGGGTAATGGCTGCTTTTATAAACCGAACAAAAAGCGGATGCGGATTTAAAACCGTGCTCTTCAGTTCGGGGTGGAACTGGGCGCCCACAAACCAAGGGTGACTTTGCAATTCTATCACTTCTACCAAACCGGTATCTGGGTTAACGCCCGTGGCCACCATGCCCGCGTTTTGAAAGGCCTCTAGGTAGTTGTTGTTAAACTCATATCGGTGGCGATGGCGCTCCGTAATGTGGGTTTTCCCGTAGGCTTGGTATGCTTTGGAGCCGCGTTTCAAATCGCAGTTATAAGCGCCCAAGCGCATGGTGCCGCCTTTCTGGGTGATATTTTTTTGGTCCTCCATCATGTCGATGACCGGGAACGGGGTATCTGGGTTCATTTCGGTAGAAGCGGCATCGGCGTAGCCTAACACGTTGCGGGCAAACTCTACCGCCGCGGTTTGCATGCCCAGGCAAATCCCGAAAAACGGAATATTCTTTTCGCGCACGTACCGAATGGCCTGCAACTTGCCTTCAAATCCGCGCTCACCAAAACCAGGCGCTACCAACACACCGTTCATTTTATGAAGCAGGGAATGCACGTTGTCCTCGAAAATAGTTTCGGACTGAATAAATTTGAGGTGGACTTTGCATTCGTTAAACGCCCCGGCGTGGATGAAAGACTCAATGATGGATTTGTACGCATCGGGTAGCTCCACGTATTTGCCCACCAGGGCGATGGTCACTTCCTCAGTAGGGTTTTTTAAGCGGCCTAAGAATTCTTTCCAGCTGTCCAGGTTTATTTCCTGCCGACTGGTCAGTTTCAGCTTTTTCATGACGCGCTCGTCCAGCTTCTCTTTTTTCATGAGCAGCGGCACGTCGTAAATGGTTTCAGCATCCAGAGATTCAATGACGGCGTTGGGCGCAACGTTGCAGAACAAAGCAATCTTTTGGCGCATCTCGGCCGGAATAGGATATTCTGTGCGGCACACCAAGATATCTGGTTGCACGCCCGCTTCTGACAAAGCTTTTACCGAGTGTTGGGTAGGTTTGGTTTTTAGCTCGCCGGCAGCTTTTAAATAAGGCAGCAGCGTGAGGTGAATGACCACAGAATCTTGGGTAGGAAGTTCCCAGCGCAATTGGCGCACGGCCTCAATAAAGGGCAGCGATTCTATATCGCCCACGCAACCGCCAATTTCAGTAATAACCACGTCAAACTCGCCGGATTGGCCCAGCAGCAGCAAGCGGCGCTTAATTTCATCCGTTATGTGCGGTACTACTTGCACGGTTTTGCCTAAGTAAGCGCCTTGGCGCTCTTGGGTAATAACGTGGTGGTAGATTTTGCCGGTGGTTACGTTGTTGGCTTGGGAGGTAGGAGCGTTCAGAAAGCGCTCGTAATGGCCTAAGTCTAGGTCGGTCTCGGCGCCATCATCGGTCACGTAGCATTCCCCGTGTTCATAGGGATTGAGCGTGCCCGGATCAATGTTGATGTAGGGGTCAAATTTCTGGATAGTTACCGAGAAGCCTCTGGCTTGCAGTAGTTTAGCCAACGAAGCGGAGATAATGCCTTTCCCGAGGGAGGATGTCACGCCTCCGGTAACAAAAATATATTTAGCAGAAGCCATAAGTAGTGTTTGTCTTATGGACTGCAAAGTTATGGTAAATAATGAGAATGGCCGGGAAAATGTTAAAATCGGGTCAGAAATGCGGATGTGGGCTGGGACGTAAGTTGCGTTTTAGGGCTGTTTTTGGAAAAAGAGGCCTAAAACAGGAGGGGAGGCTTTTGATGTGTTCTTACTATAAAGTTCTGGCCTTGTATTAATAAGTGACCTTGGTTCCTTACCTTGAGTGCAATTAGCAGGTTAATGGGACAAATATGCTACGTATGGTTTAATTTTTACGTAATTCTATTCCGGTTATTGGTACTTTCATGCATTTAAGAGTAGGTTTAGCATCTAAAATTTCAGGTATATGGAATAATTCCATTTATACTCTAGTTAGGCAAAATTGAAGAAATGAAGATAAAGGAAATTATCATTGAGTCAGAAAGCAAAGGCCCCATAATAGGCGGACAGGAAAAAACCAATGATAACTCCGATATTGATGTGATATTAGAAAATGGCACGGCGTATTATGCGACAGCC
>JBBSSO010000292.1:0-3775 GCA_038241905.1 Cytophagales bacterium
AGTACACTACATACAACAGCCAAGCGCCAACGTGGTACAGAATGCTCCTTCTTTTATTCATGTCCCAAAGCTAACACGTGGCTCTTTTACCGCCATGTTTTTTACACCAACGCCCCATTTTCTGATGTGAACCTGCATTTTAGTCCTTCTTTTGGAAAAACAGGCCTAAAACAACGTTCGGATAATAATTGCGGGGGTTGGTATTATTTTATTGACAAGAAATGCAGGCTGCTGCACCTTTGGGCATTCTTAAACCAAACCACGTTTATGCACCCCACCGCTACTTTTCGCCGCCTTGCTTACCTGTTGCTGCTTAGCCCTTTTCTTTCTTTTATGTCGATGGCCCAAACCGGCTCCACAGTGCAAGGAACCGTACAAACTGCTCTTCAGCAGCCGCTGGAATTTGCGACGGTTTCTCTTATTTCCTTACCCGATTCTGCGTTGGTAAACGCGCAAATGACCGATAAAACTGGGGGCTATCTGTTTGAAAAAGTGGCCTCCGGCCGATACCTTATTAAAGCTTCTCGCATAGATTATAATCCGGTGCTGAGCGCGCCTTTGCTGGTTGGCACGCAGCCGGTGCAAGTACCGCTTCTGCGGGCTACGGAGAAGACTACCGCGCTCAAAGAAGTAGTGGTGCAGGGCCAGCGCCCGCTGCTAGAACAGCAAGCCGATCGTCTGGTTCTGAACGTGGATAAACTGAATACTGCCGGCGAAAACTCGCTGGAAATTTTAAAGAACGCGCCCGGCGTGCGCCTAGATAAAGACGACAATATTGTTTACCGCGGCAGCGCTAGCGTAACCGTTCTCATCAATGGCAAAACTACCTACATGACCGGCGCAGAACTGAGCACGTACCTTAAATCTTTGCCCGCGTCCTCAGTGACTAAAGTAGAACTAATGGCCAATCCGCCGGCCTCTTATGAGGCCGCGGGCACAGCGGGCATCATCAACATCGTACTTAAGCGCGACTTACGCCAAGGCATGAACGGCACCGCTACTTTAAGCACCAGTTACGGAACGTATGAAAAAATATCTGGCGGCCTGAACCTGAACTATAACCTCGGCAAATTCAGTTTCTACACTCGCTTAAACACCGGCCACTACAAGTCCTACAATCGCTTGACTATTGAGCGCACCATTCGGGATAGCTTGTACCGTTCGGTTAATTACTGGCACCCGCTTACCAAAAGCGCCAACGTGGTTGCGGGCGCAGATTTCTTTCTAAATAAGCGGCACACGCTGGGCTTTATGGTCAAGGGCTACACCTCGCCAGAAACGGCCATGACCACCAGCAACTCCGTGAATTATGATATTCCGGGCAAGGCCATCGGCACCGTAGAAATGCAAAACCCCCGCGACCTAAAGGCTTACAACTACAATCTGAACCTGAACTATAAATTTGACATTGACTCTACCGGGCGCTCCCTTTCTTTTGACACTGATTATGTGCGCTACCATACCGCTACCGATGAAAATTTTACCAACCAATACTTCGGCGATGCCGTGGTAGCAAACAAGCGCTTAGAAGAATTGCACAACCAATCTGAGGCCGCCGTGCAGATCTACGCTCTCAAACTAGATTATGTGCACCCGCTGGCCAATAACTGGAAAGCCGAGGCCGGTTGGAAAAGCAGTTGGGTGCGCACTAACGCTGCCCTCCGGTTTGAGCGCCTGCTGGAAAACGGCTGGCAAAATGATGCCCGGCGGACCAATACTTTTCTGTACCAAGAGAACATCAACGCCACGTACTTGAGCCTGAGCAAGAAAGTAAGCGACGCTCTAAGCTTAAAAGCGGGCTTGCGGACTGAGCAAACTATTTCTGAAGGAGATTCGCGCACCACCAACAACGTGACCAACCGCAATTATTGGAAATTATTCCCCAGTCTTTTTGTGAGTTATGCTCCGCACGATGACCACCAGTTTTCTACCTCGTACAGCCGCCGGATTGGTCGGCCTAACTACAAAAGTTTGAACCCGTTTACGTTTTACTCAGACCCGTACATGGCCATGCAAGGAAATCCGTATTTACAACCTTCGTTCTCCAACTCCCTGGTTTTCAGTTACACGTTTAAGAATTTTCAGCTGCTGAATATTAGCTACCTGCAGCAAAAAGATTTTGTAATGGAAGTGGTGCGCCAGAATGACCACACGAAGGAAAGCGTGAGCACGCCTACCAACCTAAGCCGCGCCCGCACCCTTAGTTTTAGCAGCGGCGGCACCTTGCCGGTGCGCAAATGGTGGAGCGCCACCGTGCAAGCCCAAGGTAGTTTTAACAACGTAAGCACTCCGGTGCAAGGCGAGCAGTACAACCAAGAGCAGTTTTCTTGGGATTTTAGCACCGACCACAATTTCACTCTCCCCAAAGATTTCAGCGTGCAATACTCGGCGTATTACAGTTCTGCATCAGTGTCTGGTCTTTTCCTGACGGAAGCCAATTATCAGATGAGTTTGGGCGGTAAGAAAACTTTTTTGGACGGCCGTGCTACCCTCAGCCTAAAACTGAACGACATTTTTGACACGTCACGTTTCCGGGCCAAACTCAACTACGGCAACGTGAACATGACGTGGCAAAACGAGTGGGAAAGTCGCCGCTTGAATCTGAGCTTCACGTTTAAATTTGGGAACAGCAAAATCAAAACTGCCCGCAACCGCAGAACCAGCACCGGCGACGAAGAAAATAGAATTTCTAACTAGAACCTGTTTTCGGCCTGTTTTTAGAAAAACAGGCCGAAAACAGAAATGTGTAACTTATTTACCTATTCCTGTACCAGCTTAGCACGTGGGTGGGCGTATCTTTGTCTGGGTTTTGGCGGCCACCTGAACGACCAACTAGACCCAATTTAATAACCAAGACACGCTGAGATATGCTAGGAAAAGGATCTAAATTATATAGCATCGCCAAACTGAAATGCCCGCGGTGCCACCAGGGCAACCTGTTTGAAAACAACAGTCTGCTAGGCTACCGGAAAATGTCAATTATGCTAGACCATTGCCCCGTTTGCCACCAGGTTTACGAGCCCGAGCCCGGGTATTACTACGGCGCCATGTTTATAAGCTACTCCCTAACTTCTGGCCCTACGCTGGCGCTGGTGGGCATTATGATGCTGTTTTCAGAAGAAATTACCCTCTGGATGTTTATGGCCGCACTGCTGCTGTCTCTGCTGTTATTTATGCCGGCCATCTTCAAACTCTCCCGCGCCATCTGGATTAATATTTTTGTGAGCTACAACCCGGCAGCGGCAGAAAATCCTATTGCCCGAGGGCATTAATTTATCTGCGTTTTTGGGCTATTCCCCAAAAATTAGCCCAAAAACAGAAAAATGTGTTGAATTGAAATGGGTTGAATTGAAACGGGTTTTAACCCGTTTTCTTAAATGAATAGAAATGGGTTTTAACCCATTCCCCAGATTTGAAGTATAAGAGGCTTTAGCCAAATATGTTTCACAAATGCCCTTCGTAAAGGTATATATCCATTTGGTATGGTCCACCAAAAACCGCGAACCCTTGCTGGCTAGCAAAGAACTGCGCCGCGCGGTCTGGGACCACATCAAAGAGAACGCCCAAGCCAAAGGAATCTACATCGATTTCATTAACGGTTACACCGACCATTGCCATTGCCTAGTATCCTTGGGCACCGACCAGACCATTCAGACAGTGGTGCAATTACTCAAAGGCGAATCTTCCTTCTGGATTAACAAACAACAATTAACCGCAACCAAGTTTGCCTGGCAAGAAGAATATTTCGCCGTTTCTGTGTCAGAATCTATGCTGG
>JBBSSO010000293.1:0-3768 GCA_038241905.1 Cytophagales bacterium
CACCACATTTTTGGTCATGCGCAGCACCTCGCGCAGCTTGCCAGATTCGGCCTCGTAGCTGGGGTCAGCCATGCGGGGGTGGTTGGCAATTTGCCGAAGTTTCATCAAACCCTGCAGCAACATAAACTGCGATTTGCCCGCGCCGTGCTCCTCAATGCTTTTTAGAATTTTATTACGATAGTAAGACTTGGTTTCCTCGTAGGCGTGTTCCTGCTCTTCGGTCATTTTGCAGTACGTTACGTGCTCAATTTTTTCGGGCAGTTCCGTGGCCACCTGGCTTTTATGCCGACGCAAAATAAACGGTTTAATCAGGGCGTGCAGGCGTTTGGTTTTAGCCTCGTCTTTCAGTTTTTCAATGGGCCGAAGAAATTCTTTCTTAAAGAAACTCTGCGTCCCCAACAACCCCGGATTAATAAACGACATCTGGCTCCACAAATCAAGGGTGCTGTTCTCAACCGGAGTGCCGGTTAAAATTAGGCGATAGCTAGAATTGAGTTCCCGCATGGAAACCGAGGTGTTAGAATTAGGGTTTTTGATGGCCTGGCTCTCGTCTAGAATGACGTAATCAAACTTGTAGCGTTTCAAAATCTCAAAGTCCAGGCGCACAATGCCGTAAGACGTCAGCACCAAATCATACTGCTTAAACTGCGATACGTTTTTGTTCCGATACGTGCCCGTGTACGATAGAATGCGTAGTTCTGGGGTAAATTTGTGGGCCTCGGCCATCCAGTTGTAAATCAGAGACGTGGGCATTACCAGCAGTGACGCACCCGGCGCGCCGTCTTCTTTCCGTTGTTGCAACATGGCCAGCGTTTGCACGGTTTTCCCCAAGCCCATGTCATCGGCTAGGCAGCCGCCGAAGTGGAATTCTTGCACAAACCGCAGCCAATTGTAGCCCGCTTTTTGGTAAGGCCGCAGTTCTCCTTTAAAACCCACCGGCAACGGTTTGTCTTCAATCTCTTCAAACGCGCGAAGCTTTTCTAGCTTGCGGCTCATGGTTACGTGGGCCAGGTTGCCGTTTTTTAGGTCGTCTACCAGGGCCAAGTGGTGTTTGCGTAACTTTAATTCTCCATCGCCTTCGGCGAAGGCAAAGAGCTCTAAATATTGCGTAAACCATTCTTCCGGAATAATGGCAATCTGGCCGTTGGGCAGTTTATACTCGCGCTGCTTGGTTAAAATGTGGTTTCTGAGTTTGATAAACGGAATCTCATAAGGCCCAAACCGCACGGTACCGTAAATATCAAACCAGTCGTTGGTTTCTGAGATGCCTACCGTTACCGAGGTCTCACCAATGAAATAATTTTTATCTGATAGACTCTGTTTTAAGGCAAAGCCCAACTCTTCCAAAGCCTTGGCGTGTTGGTTTAGCCAGCCAAAGGCTCTGGGTTTTTCTAGCACAGCCTTGCCGTTCTTTATTTCCAAACCCCTACTGGCCAGTTCTTTCAGAAAAAACCGTTCGCGGTCCAAGTCGCGGGGAAGGCGGTGTAAAATATAAGAATCTGGCGTTTTTTCTACGTTTACGCTTATTTTTTTGGCTTCTTGGGCACTCACGGCAAACGTGCCGTAGTAGAATTGCAGCTGAAACACAATTTTACCAGCTGCTGAGGGCAGCTGCCTGAGGTCTTCTTCTTCATCGGCTCCGCCGGAATTTGAAAAAAGTACCGGCGGCGGATCTGCGTGCGCCCATTCAGAGAATTGCAGCTGAGGCTGGGGCGCAAACCGTTCGGTTTTTATCTCAAAACCTTTGGCATACACGTCAAACTGCTCTACCAGCGGGGCCACAAATTTGTAGTAGTAACTTTCTTCTACGTTGCGGGGCACCATGATAAACTTCTTGTTTAAGAAAGGCTGCAACTTTTTGCCTTCTACCTGTTTCTCAAAGCTGTAGAGGTAATCATGCAGCATCAGCCAAGCGGGTTCCATGCAAACCAGCACCGCATTTTGGTACTGAAATTCCAGCTTTTCACCTTGGTATTTTAGCGTCGGGAAATAATGGGTATTGTCATCGTTGCGCCTAAAATGGAACAAAACCGACGCTTTTTCTGGGGCTACCGTTACTTTACGCCAAATGGGGTCACCGTCTTTGCCCATAATGTAGGTAACCTTGCCTTTGAGCAACTCCAGAATCTTGGCCATGCGGCTCTGCACGTAATGGCTAATACTTTCTTGCAGCGGTTTATCGCCTTTGGCCGGGTCATAGGTTTTAAAGAAGAAATCTGCCAGCGTGGTCTTTTTAACGCCAAATTTCTTGTACACCGCGTCTTGCTGCACTTGGTCAATGAGCTCAATCAGCTTAAAATCTACGGCATCTAGGCGAGAGGCAAACTCTTCGGCGTTTTTATTGGAAATGTTCTGGTGCTGCAGCGTAAGCTGGCGCTTGGAGTTGACCTGAACCACAAAAGATTCAAACAAATAGCCCAAATATTCATGCTCAAAAAGAGAATAAACAACTTGAAAAGGCTGAGTGGTATATACTTTCATGGGCGGGCATTCTAGCGCAACTTTGAAAGTACTACAAATTACGTATGCATCGAAAAAAACCGGTAACTTTTTAGGTCGATGGCGGTTGAGCAATCCTGTTTTTGGCCTGTTTTCTGAAAAACAAGCCTAAAACAGGATTTACAAATGGTCTCTAATAGCCAGCGCTGCCGCCTTGCGGGCCGGCCGAATGGACACGATGATGGTGATAAGGATGATGGCCGCGCCAGTTAACAGAAAATCTTGCAACCGCATGAGCACCGGGTAAGCCTCCACCACCGAGGTAGACATGCCCATAGAAACCAGCCCAAACGTTTGCTGAGACCAACAGATTAACCCGCCCAGCGCCAAACCCGCAAACGCGCCCGTGAAGGCAATAATAGTGCCCTCTAACAAAAAGATCCGTCTTATGGTAGAAGAATCTGCGCCCAATGAAGCCAGAATAGCAATGTCTTTCTGCTTGTCTAGCACCAGCATAGAAAGCGAAAAAAAGATGTTGATAGAGGCAATCAGCAGCACAAACGTAAACGTGACAAACACAAAAAGTTTCTCCACTTTTACGGCCCGCAGCAGGCTCACGTGCTGTTCCTCGCTGTCTAATACCTGAAATTCTTTACCTAGTACCTTTTGCAGCGCAGCTTTAACTTGGTCAATCTGGTCTGGGTCTTTGGTTTTTATTTCTATAGAGGTTCGTTTGTTGTCGTAGCTCAGCAGCTCTGCCGCAAAAGCCAGCGGTACAAACACGTACTGGTCATCATATTGGCGTTCAATGGCAAACACGCCGCCCGCCTGAATACCCAACTGCCGAAACGCGTTTTCTGGGTTTATGATGGCTTTGGTACCGGCTTTGGGGTACAAAAACTGCATCAGAGAAAATGGATTTTCTGGCCTAATAGAAAGCTGGTACTGCACGCCCCGGCCAATAAGTGCGTATTGCGTGTTGTTCCGTTTAAGCAAATAAGACCCGTCTACCATAGCCGAGTCAATCTGATTTTGCTGAAAAAAATTATCGCTCACGCCCTTAATTTTAACCACCATTTGCCGGTCATTGTAGCGCAGCAGGGAGTTGTCTTCAATTACTTCGGTAAGAATAGCTACGCCGGGGGTAGTCCGGAGGCGGGCCAGAAAAGCGCTATCGGTTTCAAAGGCCTTGCCGGTTAGGGGCATGATCTTTATTTCGGGGTCAAACTTGCCGTACAAAGATTTAATCAGGTCTTCTAGCCCGTTAAACACAGAAAGCACCACAATAAGCGCCATGGAGCCCACGCCCACGCCAATCATGGCAATAAA
>JBBSSO010000294.1:0-3758 GCA_038241905.1 Cytophagales bacterium
CGAGGGTTTAGCCTTACGCCTAATTGGTACCGCTACGGGCTCATGGCTACGTGGTCATCGGCGGCCGCCGCCGAAGATTTTTTCCAAAACCATCCTTTATTAGAAGAATACCGGCAGCATACGTTTGAGCAGTGGACCGTTACTTTGCATCCGTTGCAAGCGCACGGACTTTGGAACGGCCAAAATCCTTTTACGTCTTCGGTGCAGGCTTCTGTGCCAGATCAGCCCATTGCAGTGCTCACCCGGGCCTCCATTAAACTAACCAAAGCTCGTGACTTTTGGCGACATGTACCCCAAGCCAGCGCCAGCTTAGACAATGCCTCAGGACTTATTGCATCGGTTGGGTTAGGTGAATTTCCTTTTTTGCGGCAAGCTACATTTAGCATCTGGCAAAACGAAAACAGCATGAAGGATTACGCCTACCGGTCTGCTGCTCACCGCGAAATAATTTCCAAAACCAGAACCCAAGGCTGGTATTCTGAAGAAATGTTTGCGCGCTTTAAACCGATGAAAACGGAAGGCACTTGGAATGGGGAAGATCCCTTGCGAGGGCTTTTGTAAATAATAAAATTCAATCCCGATTTACTTCTTATAACATCTGAGTCTTTCTTATGATGATGGTATAGATTTTTTTGCGTTTTAAGCCTGTTTTTCTAAAAACAGCCCCAAAACGCAACTCTTAAGCATCAACAGATATAATTTTTTAATAAGCC
The DNA here is from genome assembly GCA_038241905.1 of Cytophagales bacterium. Classification (GTDB taxonomy): domain Bacteria; phylum Bacteroidota; class Bacteroidia; order Cytophagales; family Hymenobacteraceae; genus Nibribacter. The sequence goes on from JBBSSO010000294.1 coordinate 714, forward strand.
AGCAATTCCTGGAGCGCGGTTAAAACTTTGGTGGCGTTGGGCAGCATCATTTTCTCTAACTCCACATTGAGCGGGACGGCTGGCAGGTTCTCTGCGCCCACCATAAACACCGGAGCATCTAACTTTGTAAAACACGTTTTGCTAATTCTACCAGCCAACGATTCTGCAAACGAATTCTGCAACGGTTCTTCTGTGAGCACCAATACTTTCCCATGCCGATTAACCGACTGAACTACTGCGTCAAAATCAAGCGGAGAAAGGGTGCGCAAATCTAGAATTTCAACCTGTTCTGGCAATGCTTTGCTAGCGGCTTTGGCCCAGTAAATACCCATGCCGTAGGTAATAACGGTCAACGATTTGCCTGCCTTCACATTTTCATCCGAAGCCTTCTGGACAATATTGGCTTTGCCGAGGGGCAATATGTAATCGGTGCCGGGTTCTATGGTTTTGGCATCTTCAGTGCCGGGCACTTTGGACCAATACAGGCCTTTGTGCTCCAGCATAACCACGGGGTTAGGGTCTAAAAAGGCGGCTTTCATAAGCCCTTTCATGTCGGCGGCATTACTTGGATAGACTACTTTTATGCCACGTATGTTGAGCAAGGTAGATTCAATGCTTCCTGAATGATAAGGTCCGCCCCCGCCATACGCACCAATGGGCACCCGGATTAAAGTCTGCACCGGAAATTTGCCCATGGTTAAATAGCAACTTTTAGAAAGCTCCCCTACCAACTGGTTCATGGCGGGCCAGATATAATCTGCAAACTGAATCTCCACAATCGCTTTAGCCCCAACTGCCGACATGCCCGCCGTAGAACCAACAATATAAGCCTCTTGAATGGGCGTGTTAAACACCCGATGAGCACCGTACTTTTTAGCAAGCAAAGCGGCTTCGCGGAAAACTCCCCCTAATTCTCCTCCCACATCCTGGCCGTAAAAAAGCGCTTCGGGGTATTCTTTCAAAATATCATCCACAGCATGTAAAGCAGCATCTACTAAGGTAATTTTCTCGCCCTTGGCTGGGCTTCTTTCACCTTTTTCTTGGGTGATAGTAGTTGGCGCAAATTCATGCAAATTAAACGTTGCCGGATCCGGATCGGGTGCCTGAAGCGCTTTTTGAAAGTCAGATATTACTTGGTTATTTGCTTCTAAAGCGATGCGGTGCAGTTCATTTTCTTGAATTCCGGCATCTAGTAATTGCTGTGCCAGCCGAGGAATGGGATCAAGCTGCCCATGGGCCGTTAAATTATCGCCGCGGTACCATTCTCGGCGGACGCCGGACGTATGATGGCCCAACAACGGAACTTTAGCATGCACCAATACCGGTCGGCGTTCTTGGCGAGCAATTCTAAAAGCCTGCTGCATAGTTAAGTACGATTGTACATAATCTGCTCCGTCTACTCTTAAACGCTCCAGCCCTTTAAAACCAGCCGCGTATTCATACGCATCCATGGCGCGCATTTCGGCACCGGTGGCTGAGATGCCCCAATCGTTATCCTGCACCAAATAAATAATTGGCAGCTTTTTGAGCACCGCCATCTGGAAAGCCTCGGCTACTTCGCCTTCCGTTACAGAACCATCGCCTAAAGAACACAACACTACCCTGCCGGCTGCAGCATCTTGCAAGCCCACGGATTCTAGATAGGCCAAAGCGTGCGCCATGCCGGTAGCCGGGATGGCCTGCATGCCCGTGGCCGAGCTTTGGTGCGGAATAACCGGAAACCCGTCGCGACGCAAAGATGGATGGGTATAATAGCTTCTTCCGCCGCTAAATGGATCGTCTCGCTTGGCCAACAATTGCAACATCAGTTCATAAGGCAAAAGGCCCAGACCCAGCAGCAAGGAATCATCGCGGTAATAAACGGAGGCAAAGTCTTTATCGGTAAGCTGAAAAGCGGTGGCTAATTGGATGGCTTCGTGGCCGCGCGAAGTGCTGTGCACATATTTGCTACAGATAGCCTTATGTTCTTCAAAAGTATCGGCCATGGCTTTAGCCGTGAGCATAAGCCGGTAGGCTTTTAACATTACGGCTTTATCTGGTCCGGCAAAAACATCCACGGCAATTGGGTTCATAAGCTAACATTTGTTTGCTTTCTAAAGTACGGGAATTCTCGTCACACTGCAAAATTGTTTGCCTTGTGCTAATGGCAGTTGTTTTAGACCTATTTTTGTAAAAACAGACTTACAGCATGTTTAAATTTGTCTTTTGCGCTTCAAACAGGCATCAAAAGAACCTGACTTCGCCTTTTTCTCTCACCATAGCGCTGCTATGTTGCGGTAATGGGACACCCCGAATGCTTTCGGGGAAACGCTTAGGCAGAACCTTTCGCTTTCTGTTTTCGCTGACAAAATCAAAACTTAAACAAGCTCATAAAACACTTTTATACAATACGCATGAAAGAAGAAATAGCGCAATGGTTTAAGAATTTTCAGATACGATTAAGCAGTGCATTAGAAGATTGCGACGGAGAAGCTAGCTTTAAGGAAGACGAGTGGCAGCGCCCCGGTGGCGGTGGCGGAGCAGCGCGCGTAATCCAAAATGGGGACGTGTTTGAAAAAGGCGGGGTCAATTTTTCGGCGGTGGATGGAGTTTTGCCGGAAAAAGCTGCCGCGGCTTTGCTCCTACCCGATCCGCATTTCTTCGCCACCGGGGTTTCTGTGGTCATTCATCCCCACAGTCCGCACGTGCCCATTACGCACATGAACGTACGCTATTTTGAGGCTGGCAACGGCGAAGCTTGGTTTGGCGGGGGCATTGACCTTACGCCCATCTACGTAAACCAGCAGCAGGTGAAAGGCTTCCATCAAGACTTAAAAAATACCTGCGATCGCTTTCAGCCTAATTATTATCCAGATTTTAAGGCGTGGGCCGATGATTATTTTTACATTCCGCACCGCGAAGAAACCCGGGGCGTTGGGGGTATTTTCTTTGACCGCTTAAGCGCCACGCCAAAAATAAGTCTGGAAGAACGATTTGAATTTGTACAAGCCGTGGCTGATACTTTTGCTCCGGCCTACACCAAAATTGTAAATCAAAACCGCCACC
>JBBSSO010000295.1:0-3744 GCA_038241905.1 Cytophagales bacterium
CGGAGCGGATATCCAGAACATTCTCAACTTTGAGCGCGATTATCCGGAGCTGGAAGTTTTTAAATTGGAGCAAAACTACCGATCTACCCAACATATTGTAAAAGCGGCCAACAGCGTAATTAAAAACAACAAAGCGCAATTGCGCAAAGACGTTTTTTCTCAGAACGAAGAAGGCAATCTGATTGACGTACTCAAAGCTAGCTCTGACAACGAAGAAGGAAAACTGGTGGCCCATGCCATATTTGAGGAGAAGATGAACCACCACCTCTCCTATGAGAATTTCGCCATTTTGTACCGCACCAATGCCCAAAGCCGGGCCATGGAAGAGGCGTTGCGCAAAATGAATATTAAATACCGCATTGTGGGCGGCCTTTCTTTCTACCAACGCAAAGAAATTAAAGACCTAATTGCGTACCTGCGTTTGGCCATTAACCAGAACGATGAACAAGCCCTGCGCCGCGTTATTAATTACCCCAAGCGCGGCATTGGTGACACCACCGTAGAAAAGCTTATTGTAACGGCAAACGAATACGACCATTCTCTTTGGGAGATTGTAAGCCACGCCAAGCAAATAGTCGGCCTACGGGCGGGGACCGCGATTGATGATTTCGCGACCAAGATTAAGAGTTTCGCGGTAATGGCTGGGCAGAAAGACGCCTTTGAAACCGCTACGTATATTGCCAAACACTCTGGCTTGGTAGATGATTTGTACGCCGATAAATCTGTGGAAGGATTGGCGCGCTATGAGAACATTCAAGAACTTTTGAATGCGATTAAAGAGTTTGTGGATGACCCCGAAAAGGAAGATCAGTCGCTGGCTTTTTTTCTGCAAGACATTGCCCTGCTCACGGACGCTGACACCAAAAAAGAAGACGTAGGCGAATACGTGACCATGATGACCATCCATTCGGCCAAGGGATTAGAATACCGAAACGTGTTTATTGTGGGCATGGAAGAAAATCTTTTTCCTAGCCAGATGATGCTCACATCGCGGGCTGATTTAGAGGAGGAACGTCGCCTTTTTTACGTGGCCATCACCCGAGCAGAGAAAAAAGTGACCCTCTCCTACGCCACCAGCCGCTACCAGTGGGGCAATTTACGGTCTTGTGAGAAAAGTCGTTTTATTGATGAAATTGACCCAACCTTCCTTAACTTTAAGTTTGGCGAAGAAAAGCCTGTTTTTGAAAAACTGTTGCAACGCAAAACGCCGGTATCTCAGCTAATTACGCCGCCTAAAAAGCCATCGGCAGCGCCCAATTATACCCCATCACCCGACTTTATGCCCTCAGATACGTCTAACCTACAAGAGGGCATGCGCGTAGAGCATCCTAAATTTGGGTTTGGGAAAGTGAGTAAAATGGACACCCAGGGCAATTCTACTAAAGCCATTATTAACTTTGAAGGCGTGGGCGAGAAAACCTTGCTCCTGAGTTTTGCCAAGCTCCAGATTCATCCGTGAGACGCAAGACACAAGACAGCGTTCAGCTAAAAAAAGAAAGTAATGAAGATAATGAATCTAGAAGTAAAACCAGATATAACCACCAAAAAGAAGCTGAATTATGCTTACTCCCGGTTCAAAACACTTCTTGAAGAGTTGAGAAAAAAGGAGTTGCCATCAAATATTATTGAATCTATTAATCAAAAAATTAACGATATAAATTTTTCGACTAATTCCGACCAGAAACTAACGAAGTTACTCACTACAAAACACACTGAAATCTTAGGATTGGTTCAGAAGGAATTAAAACTATTTCCTGAAAATCATTACACTCTTCTCTGGATGACGGCTGGAATGGCCGTTTTCGGATTACCCATCGGAATAATCTATGGGAAAATTGTCGGCAATATGGGATTGTTAGCTCTTGGCTTGCCTTTTGGATTGGGTATTGGAATTTTGGTAGGAATGTGGTTCGATAATAAGATTAAAAAAGAAGGAAGACAGCTTAGTATAGGGTGAATTCTCAGATAAAAAATAAAGCCGAACCGCTAACAATATATAAAAACAATCCTAAACCTGTATTGAATTGAAAGTCCGTGCTCGCTTGCTGCGCTGATTGTCCTGAGTTTTGCCAAGCTCTAAATCCATTCGTGAGACATAAGATACAAGACGAAAGACATAAGACTGTTTTCGGCCTGTTTTTCGAAAAACAGGCTTAAAACAGGAATCGGAAGCTGAAGATGCAAGGAAATCTTGTGTCTTATATCTTATGTCTTACATCCATCCAATATTAATACGTATTTTTGACCCAGCAACACCTTTTCAGACCATGGTAGCCAGTAACACGTTTAAACAAGAGCTTTTACTGCGGGAGTACGGCCGTAATGTGCAGAACATTGTGAAGTACATCTTAACCGTAGAAGACCGCCCCAAACGCACCCAACTAGCCCAAGCGTTGGTCAACTTGATGGGCCGTTTAAACCCAAACGTTAAAGACATCCAAGACGCTCAGCAAACGCTCTGGAACCACTTGTATGTGATGTCAGATAATAAACTGGACGTAGATGCTCCTTTTCCGCTGAGCGCGATGGAGTATTTAAACGAGAAACCGCTTAAGGTTGCGTACCCTACGCAGGTGCCTCGCTACAAACATTATGGTTCAAACTTAGAACGTTTGCTGGAGAAAGCCACCGAGCTGACAGAACCTCAGGAACGTGAGGCTGCCATTATTTCCATCGGGAAGTTGATGAAAGTTTTGTACCGCACCTACAACAAAGACAGCGTAACGGACCAGGTTATTCTGGAGAACATCCGGGAGTTATCTAAGGGTCAACTAGATTTAGACCCGTCTTTGCTAGAAAAAGGAAATCTGTTTGAAAGCACTATTAAAGTGCCCCAAGGACCTAGCAATTACAGCGCTTCTCCCAAGCACAAGAACACCCAGAGTAACAAGAATCAAAACAGAGGCAAGAATAAATAAAAGCAAATGGCTTCTTTCGAAGTAATTGGTGGCCAACCATTAAAAGGCGAAATCACTCCCCAAGGCGCAAAAAACGAGGCACTTCAAATTCTGTGCGCGGTTTTACTTACCCCAGAACCTGTTGTCATTTCCAACATCCCTAACATTAGAGATGTAAACAAGCTCATTGAGCTACTGCAGGACATGGGCGTTGACGTAGAAAAAACTGCGCCGGATACCTACATTTTCAAAGCTCAGAACGTTAACTTAGATTATCTTTCTTCTGAAAAGTTTGTTGATCAAGCCCGGGCCATCCGGGGCTCTGTCATGATTCTGGGGCCGCTGCTGGCCCGCTACGGCATGGCCAAATTGCCCAAACCCGGCGGAGATAAAATTGGCCGACGCCGCTTAGACACGCACTTTGAGTCTTTTGTAAAGTTAGGCGCCACGTTTACCTACGACTCTACCGACAGCTTTTTTCACCTTGAAGGCAAGAACCTTAAAGGCACGTACATGCTGTTAGATGAGGCATCGGTAACCGGAACGGCCAATATTGTTATGGCGGCGGTCTTTGCTGAGGGAATTACCACCATTTACAACGCCGCCTGCGAGCCGTATTTGCAACAACTTTGCAAAATGCTTAACCGCATGGGCGCCAAAATTACAGGTATCGGGTCTAACTTGCTAAAGATTGAAGGCGTTGATCAATTGGGTGGCACCGAGCACCGCATGTTACCAGATATGATTGAGATTGGCTCTTTCATCGGCTTGGCCGGAATGACGGGTTCTGAGATTACCATCAAAAATGCCCAGATTCGGGAGTTGGGTTTGATTCCGGACACGTTTA
>JBBSSO010000296.1:0-3718 GCA_038241905.1 Cytophagales bacterium
TAAAACAGCATTTGCTTTTTAACCATTAACTAGCGGGACCATTCTTCAGTTAGCCTTGCATTAACCCCTCCTGACTATGATACTCGCCGGCGCTGCCCTTAACCAGACCCCGCTCGACTGGGAAAATAACCTCCGTAACATTAAATCCGCCATCGCGCAAGCCAAAGAAAGCAAGGCAGACATTCTTTGCTTGCCTGAAATGTGCTTACCGGGCTACGGCTGCGAAGATCTTTTCCTGAGCGATTGGCTTTCCGTGACGTGTTTTGAGAAACTGTTAGAGATAAAAGAGTGGTGTACCGATATAGTGGTATGCGTGGGGCTGCCCATTCGGTTAAATCAAAGGACCTATAATACCGCTTGCGTTATTAAAAATCAGGAAATTGTGGGCTTTTCTGCCAAACAGTTTCTGGCCACCGATGGTGTGCATTATGAGCCGCGTTGGTTTCATGCTTGGGCGGCAGATGTGGTGGAGGAGTTTGAAATGCTGGGCCACACGTACGCCATCGGTGATCTAATTTATGAGCACCAAGGCGTAAAATTTGCGTTTGAGATTTGTGAGGACGCCTGGCGAAACCACGAACGGCCCGGATACCGGCACATGGCCAAAGGCGTGCAATTAATCATTAACCCCAGCGCCAGCCATTTTGCCATGAGCAAAACCGATGTGCGCTACAAACTGGTGGTAGAAGCCTCGGCCGAGTTTGGCTGCACGTACCTGTATGTGAACCAACTGGGCAACGAAGCGGGCAAACTTATTTATGATGGTGAAATTATCATCGCGCAGAACGGCCATTTGATTCACCGCAACGGTTTGCTTTCCTTTAAAGACGTAGACTGCGAGTGTGCCGAAGTGAACCTACAACAGCCGCTGCCGGTGGTAGAAGTTCCGGTTTTACCTCCGGTTGATGAAAACCGCGAGTTTATAGCGGCGGTTTCGCTGGCCTTGTTTGACTACCTCCGCAAAAGCCGGAGCCGGGGTTTTGTGCTTTCCTTAAGCGGCGGCGCAGATTCTTCTATGGTGGCCGTGATGGTGGCAGAAATGGTGCGCCGGGCGGTGGCAGAACTAGGACTGGAGGAATTTGCGCGCAAAATAAATTACTTTACCACGCAGGAGCTAGCTGTTTTAAGCCTACTTTCTGGAAAACAGCTCCAAAACGCGCTGGTGCAAAAGCTGTTGGTAACGGCCTACCAGGGCACAATTAATTCATCTGACAACACGTACCAATCTGCGGAAGAACTGGCTAAATCTATTGGAGCGGTTTTCTATAATTGGACCATTGATGAAGAAGTAGCCGGGTACCGAAGCAAGATTGAGCATACCATCGGCCGGCCGCTAACCTGGGATCAAGATGATTTAACGTTGCAGAATATTCAGGCGCGGGTGCGCGCGCCCGGTATTTGGATGCTGGCCAACCTCAACAATTCACTTTTGCTAGCCACCTCAAACCGCTCCGAGGCCAGCGTGGGCTACGCCACCATGGACGGCGATACTGCAGGTTCCATCTCGCCGATTGCGGGCGTAGACAAACCGTTTGTCCGGCAGTGGCTGGTTTGGGCGCAGCAAGAATTAGGCTACGCTGGCTTGCAGTACGTGAACGCTTTGCAGCCCAGCGCCGAATTGCGGCCGCTGGTAAAAGCCCAGACCGATGAGGAAGACCTGATGCCGTACCAGCTTTTAAACCAGATAGAGCGGCTCAGTTTTTACGAGCGCCTCTCGCCACAGCAGGTTTTTGAAGCTTTAAAAGGCACCTATCCAGATGCACAATTGAAGGAATACATCACCCGTTTTTATTCGCTTTGGAGCCGCAACCAATGGAAACGCGAGCGCTACGCCCCGGGTTTCCACCTAGATGATTACAACGTAGACCCCAGCAGCTGGCTCCGTTTCCCTATTTTAAGCGGCGGCTACCGACAGGAGTTAGCTAATTTAACGTAAACGGCTAATTGTGAATTTGCAGATTTGGAAATGAGAAAATTCAAAAAAACTTATCTACCGCAAGTTTATCTACCGGAAGTTTAACTACCGCAAGTTTAGCGCTAGCGTAACTTGTGGTAACCATGCCGCAAGTTTTCAACTTGCCCTCCAAAAACCGCACATAATAAGTCAACTTTTAGCATACTGATATTCTTGTTTTAGGCCTGTTTTTCCAAAAACAGGCCTAAAACAGCTTTTACTGTTTCACAAACCTTACCGCCTGCTCCGTGCCTAATCCGTCACACAGCCGGAGGTGGTACAGTCCCGGCGGAATTGTTTCAGGTAAGTTTAACGGGTAATGGCTGGTTCGGGTCACTGTCTTTTCCATCCAACGTTTACCTGCTTGGTCGAAGACCTGTAAGGTGCCGGCAAATGGTTTTGGGAAGGTAAGCGTGATGCGGTTGGTGTTGGTTGGGTTAGGGAAGAGTGTTATGTTAGAAGCCGCCGCAACTGCCTCTTCCGCTGCATTGAGAATGAAACCTTGGGGCGTGGTTTTAATTAATCTAACCGTGTTTGCCCGGTGTAATAGCAGGACTGCACCACCGTCATCAGTTGCATCAATAGCTTTCAGTGTAGAGCCCACTTCTTGGGGGTAATACTGTTTCCAAACTTGGTTGCCATCACGGTCAATCTTCATTAAGAAAAGAGCCCGCTGGGTAGAAGAATATTGATAAGTACCAGGTACTAATAAGTTGCCATCTTTAGCGGCTAGGGGGGTGAGTCGGCTCTCGTCTTCTTGCAAAGAAAAAAGATTTTCTGGGAAGGGCATAAGGTTTTTAGCTCCTACATCATAAACTGCGATTTTATTTATGCCACTAATAAGTAACTCCCCAGATGGAAACTGGTCAATTATATGGTAATCGCGGACATATGTTACTTTAGGTGGATTGGAGTTGCTGTGGAAATCTGGGTTGCTGTGGAAGTTGAATGAAGGATAAGTGATATATAAATGAGGCGAATACACGGGATGGAGGTAAAAGTTGTTGACATAAAAAACATTTGATTGAAACGGAGGAAAACTAAAGCCTTCTGCTTGATATCCTATATCTTTTATATGATTCAAATTTTCATCGTATTCTGCTATAACATGGTAACTACGGTCTATTTCATCTGCATCTCTTAAACCTGAGCCGTATATTTTAGGCCCGGAGGCAGTGTTCCGTAGGCCCTTAAGATCTAGCGTGTCTGAGCCGTATTTGTTATAAAGTGTGTCTCCTGTTTGTCGGTTTAGGCGCTGGGTAAATGTATACCCCTTTCTAGGTTTTCCATTCAAAGAGCCAATTGCTTTTCCGGCTATCCAAACATCTCCACCGCTGATTTCATTTAAACCACTAATGCCAGTGAGCTCTAAACCGGATCGGGCTTGCCAAGATTTTGACCAAAGAAGTTGTCCGTTTAGGTCGTATTTAGCGAAGACAGCTTGATCTGGATAACTGATTGTTCGCCATCCCCAAATAACATACCCCCCATCATGTGTCGCAATCATTTTCTCAGGGGTTTTCATTTGTGGCACTACCCGTTCCCAACTTGTCTGGGCTGTTGCTAAAATAGGGAGCAAAAAGAATAAGAAGAGTATGAGTTTTTTCATAGAAAGATGGGATAGGATTTTGAATGTCTTATAAATGTAGGCTACAGATATCACAAAACCAATGCGTTAGCCAACCTTGTTTAGGCGCTGAACGAGAAATTAAAGCTGTTTTAGGCCTGTTTTTCCAAAAACAGGCCTAAAACAGAATCCATCCA
>JBBSSO010000297.1:0-3717 GCA_038241905.1 Cytophagales bacterium
ACATCAAGCGTGCCAGCACTAATATTGAGGGCTACTTGGCTGGCGCCGGATTGGTTTACCGTGAAATTATCTGAGGTAAACCCGGATATTACTACCTGCGTAGCTCCGCCTAAATCTACTAATGACAAATCTGGCGTTTCAATCTCAATTAGCACCGGGTTCTGTCTATCTTTCCAGAGCTCAAAAAAAGTGCGATCTTGCTTTATTTTCAAGACGCCGTTCTGTACCCGAAGCTGCAGATGCTCCATTTCTTCCTCAGAACCGGTTACTCTTACATAGTGCCGCAAAGATTGTTTTATCCGTAAGTGGTACGCGCCGCCCGCTTCTATTTCAGAAAATTCTTGCACCTTGTATATTTTAGAAATGCCCGCGTAGTTATCATCCAGAAGAGCTAGTTCTTGGTCTATCCCAGCTGCCGCAACGGCGCCAGCAACTGGCTGCTGTCCAGAAGAATCTACCACGCTGCAGGTAAGGCAAAGCAGCCGGCCTTCTTTCATTTGCCAAGTGTTGCCAGAAAGGTCTTCAGTAGAATATTCGCCTTTGGTAACTCTGCGGCCAAGCTGGCTGGCAAACTGCGGCGTAAATCGGATTTTTTGGCCTTCTGGCACCAAAACCTTAACAGTTAACCGCTGATCTCTGAATGCGGCATTTTTGCTGAAAGTAATGTCATTGTCAAACCGGATGGAAGAGTCATTCTGTTCAATTTTGTAAGAAATCATTTTGGCATTCAAGATGGCATCTTCTTCGTCTAATCCTTCCGCGCGGTACTTCTGAGTCACTTTAACGTCAGCTCCCGCGTATCCTTCTATCATTAAATTTAACCGATTGCTATATTTTTGGTTCCTATCGCGGGCATCTAGTAAAACGGTGCTATAAGCGGCAGTTGGGAAGGTTTGCTCCGTGGCATATTCCCCAGATTCTTGAAAATGCCCAGCCGTTGATACAATGCCGCTTACCAGTGCAACCACCGCCAAAAGCCAAATACCCAGCATAGACCAGCCTACCGACGGACGTAGTAAAAACCGTTTGGCTAAAAGCCCTAACCCAGTTAAGAATAAAAAAGCCAGCGGAATAAACGCCGTAAAGAAACCCGCCCACAGCAGCCAAGCCGGAATAGTGTTGGCTAACGTTGACACTGGAAAATCACCCATTTGAATGATGTCTGAGTGCGGAAACATTCCTAAGCCAGCGCCTAATGTTATTAAAAGTGTAATAATTAAAGAACCAGAAAACAGCATCAGAAACAAACCAGCCACCATACGCAGAGCTCTGCCCAGAAAAATAAGAAGCGGACGCAAAAGGCCAGATAAGCCCTGAATAACCTGGGCTACCAACCGCACGGGCAGTAGTAAAAGTTTGGCAAATGCACTTTCTTGACCATCGGAATCCAGCATATTTAAGCTGTTTTTCACCGATTCTTCAATGCTGGAAAGCGTAACCGGGTTTCCCTGCATCTGCACGCGCTCAGTAATAGACTTTGCTTCGGGCACGGCTATCCAAAGCACTATATAAGTAAGGAGACCTACGCCAAAAAAAGCGAGTCCTAAAAATACCAACCGAATAATGGCTACATCGGCTCCAAAATAAATAGCAATGCCACTGGCCACGCCGCCTAATTTTTTGTCAACCGGGTCTCTAAACAACTTGCGGACTGGTATTTCTGGCAAGGCTTCATTTACCGGAAGCGCCACCCAAAAAACAGCGTACAGAATAACGCCCAGCAGGGTAAAGCCGCCCGTAAAAGGTACACCCAATACTAATAAGATAAAGGCCAGCCTAATCCAGAGAGGATCTACCTGCAGGTAATTGGCAATTCCCGCTGATACTCCAGCCAAAACTTTGCGGTTGATGTCGCGGTAAAGGCGTCTTTGTTCTTGATGGGGCGGGGGCGGCATGTTGTCGGTCTGGGCCTTGCCCGACCGCGTTTCCTCTTCCTCTGGCTCTACCATTTCAAAGTCAGAAACGGTTCCCATTTGGTTCATCAGGGCTTGCACATCTAGCAGGGTAATTACCTGTTTGCCCGGGTTGAGGTGCGCGTAAAAGATCTCCGCGATGCGCGATTCAATGTCAGCCACAATTTCCTCGTGCCCTTCATACGATGAGAAATATTCTTTTACGGAAGCAAGGTACTGTCGCAGAATTTCGTAGCCATCCTCTTCCACATGGAAAATCATGCCTTGCAGGTTAACACTTATGTTCTTTTTCATGATTGGTTGGATTTCTTGAGGTTGATGATAAAGGTGGTAGAGTCTACTAATTCTAGCCAAGTTAGCCGGAGGTGTTGCAGAAACTCAGTGCCAGTAGCCGTGAGTTTGTAATATTTGCGGGGCGGCCCCGATGGTGATTCCACCCAGGCATAATCTAAGAGTCCGGCGTTCTTTAGTCTGGTTAGCAGTGGGTAGAGCGTCCCCTCCACAACTATCATTTTAGCGGCGGTAAGCTCCTCTAGCATATCAGAGGCGTAGACTTCGCCGCGGGCAATGATTTCCAGAATGCAGTACTCCAGAATCCCTTTCCGCATTTGCACTTGTGTGTTTTCAACTTTCATGGTCTGTGCTTCTGTAAGTGATGATGCAAATATATAAGAAGGTACTATGTAACACAAGGTACTGTTAAAATTTATTTTAGGTTTCAGTTTTAGGCGTGTTTTTTGAAAAACAGTCTCAAACCAGAAATAACCGGATAGGATTTACTTTGGAAATTAAATGTGCTACTAAGGAACAGAGAGTGCTTTTTTATTGTAATACCGATGGCTTGTCACTTGAGAGTACAGTATTCCGTGCTTTTATAATTATATTTACAAATAATCGTGTCTAAGCCCAAGAAGCGCTGTCCTATGGCAAAAAAACTATTACCTGTTTTCTTACTTTCTTTTCTTTTCTTTTTGCCAGATGTTCTTCGGGCCCAAGATGTATCCGCACCAAAATACAGCAATGAATTTCTGAACATTGGGGTGGGGGGCCGAGCCCTTGGCATGGGAGGGGTGCAATCAGCCATCGCGCGCGATGTAACCGCCGGCTACTGGAACCCCGCTGGGTTGGTGCACTTGCCCAAGCGCCATAACGTGTCTTACATGCACTCTGAGCTTTTTGCGGGCATCATTAAAAACGATTTTGGTTCTTACGCCACCAAGTTAGACCCCGAGAGCGCTTTGGCTTTTTCTATAATCCGCGTGGGCGTGGATGACATCGCGGATACGCGTCGACTGCAGAATGAGTTTGGCGGCATTCAATACGATAGTATTGAGTTTTTCTCCGTCGCCGATTACGCTTTTATTGCTTCATACGCTCGTAACAGCAACTTAATAAAAGGGCTCACATTAGGAGCAAATGCTAAAATCATCTACCGCAACGTGGGCAATTTCGCGACTGCCTGGGGTTTTGGAATAGATGCCGGGGCTCAGTTGCAGCGCGGAAATTGGCAGTTTGGGTTAATGGCCAAAGACATTACCACCACATTCACCGCTTGGAAATTAAATCCGGATGAATTAGAAGAAACCTATTTACAGGATGCTTCTTCTTTTAACACCAACAGCATAGAAATTACCCTGCCTCGGCTAACGTTTGGGGTGGGTCGGTCTTGGCAATTTGGGGACCGTTTTTCTGCCTTAGTTGCCACAGATTTAGACGTAACTTTTGATGGTAAGCGGAATACGTTAGTTGCTTCTAACCTAGTTTCCATCGATCCAAAAGTAGGGATAGAGATTGGCTACGCTAA
>JBBSSO010000298.1:0-3713 GCA_038241905.1 Cytophagales bacterium
GCAAATTTTTCTGGAGCACGAAGCCGCCATTCTAGCCGGCCAGTTTGACCAGCCCTTAATTCATTTGGTAAAGCAAAAAGCTGCTTTAGACCAGATTAAGAAAGTATCTATTGCCAAAATTTACCGCCATCGGCCCGTGTTGGAAATTGAAGCCGCCGGTTTTGAAGTGCTAGGCGGCTTGCTGCAAGCCTTTCTAAAAGCCGCTTTTGACGAAACCGAAAGTCGCCACCGCAAATACCTAGACTTGGTGCCCAATCAGTTTATAGGCCCAAATCGGCAACTAGCCGATGATAAATACGAGCGCATTCTCAACATCACAGACTTTATATCCGGCCTTACGGATAGCACTGCCATCAGCCTGTTTAGAAGAATAAAAGGAATTGAATTACCCAAAATGTACTAGAGTTTTTCTGGTTTAGGCCTGTTTTTCCAAAAACAGGCCTAAACCAGAATTCTTCTTGCCCTAAAAAGTGACGCGCACCTTTGAACTAACTTTTATAATATGTTTTAGAAGATGATGGTTTTGTTGTTGCTCACAAATACTTTTTCGGTAAACACCAGCTGCAAAGCTTGGGCGAGCACAATCTTCTCTACATCGCGGCCAGCTTGCGCCATGTCTCTCACGCTTTGCGCGTGGTTTACCTGAATAACGTTTTGCGCCAGAATTGGGCCTTCGTCTAGTTCATTGTTCACGAAATGCGCCGTAGCCCCAATAATTTTAACGCCCCGCTCAAATGCTTGCCGGTACGGGTTTGCCCCAATAAAAGCCGGCAAAAATGAGTGATGGATGTTGATAATTCGGTTAGGATACTGCTCTACAAACGCCGGACTTAAAATGCGCATGTATTTGGCCAGCACCAGATATTCTGGCGCGTAGGCGTTTACGGTGGCGGCAATTTCCTGGTCATGCTCTTCGCGGGTTTTGTTTTCATGCGTTAGCCAGTGAAACGGAATTTTGAAACGCGTGACCAAACTCTCCAACTCCTGATAATTGCCTACCACGGCCAAGATATTGGCATTTAAATCGCCGTACTCATGGCGCAGAAGCAGATCGCCTAAGCAGTGGTGCTCTTTGGTAACTAGCAACACAATGTCTTTTTTGCGGTCGGGTACCAGTTTTATATTGGCCTCTGGCGGAAGGGCGGCGCGTAATTGGGCTTCCAGCGTTTCGGGTTGCACCTCACCGGTCAGTTCTGCGCGCAGAAAAAAGTAATTCCGGAGGCGGTCTACAAACTCATCGTTGCTGGTAATGTTGAGGCTGTTCTGGAAAACTATTTGGGTGATGGAAAAGATCAAGCCCTTTCGGTCTGGGCAATCAATGAGCAACGTGTACGACATGGGAGAATAATTAGAAAGCCAAAGATAGGTTTCCGTTCCTGTTTTCGGCCTGTTTTTAGAAAAACAGGCCTAAAACAGGTTCTTAACCATCGGCGGAGCCGGGTTTCTGAATGGACATCATGACTTGGTCTTTGTATTGGCCTAGCTTTGCGCCTGCTTGCCGGTGGCGGCCATCTTCGGTAAAGCCGGCGCGCTCATAAGCCGTTAGTCCGGCGGGGTTGTGCGCCGACACGGTGAGCATGATGGTTTCTAGGCCCAGTTCCGTAAAGCCTTGGTCAATAACCATTTTGGTCACTTCCGTGCCAATGCCTTTGTTCCAAGATTCTTTGTCGCCGATGAAGATGAAATATTCCCCCGTTTTGAAGTCGTGGTCAATTTCGCTGATTCCGGTATAGCCTAAACAACTGCCATCGGTTTCGTCCATAATAGCTAGATTTAGGCAGTCGGGGTCTTGTAGGGTCTGTTCAAACCAAGCGGCTATTTCAGTTTTAGAAGAAAGGTTTCGGAACGCAAAAATGCCGTGTTCAATAGCTTCCTCATCGTTTATCCACCTAAAAAAGCAGGGCAAATGCGTGTGGTTAAGAGGCGTAAGAAAGACCATTATTACGGAAATTGGCGGTTGCAGCAAGGTAAAAATGCGCGCCTGCGATGGGAGATTTACAGCAGCCCCGCGGCAATAGCGACAAACGCGCCGCCCAACGTAGCGATAAGCTTGCCCCGGTTAAAGCGGTGCTCAGGGCTGGTTTCAAACAAGATGGTGGTGGAAATATGCAGAAAATTACCCACCAATAAACCCGTTAAGATAGTGTACATCTCGCCAGAAAGAAGCCGTTCTAACACTACGTAATTGCTAAACAACAACCCCACCGGCGAGGCCAGCGCAAATAGAAACAAATACCCAAACGCTTTCTTAAAACTGTGCAAACGCGTTAAAAGCACCGACATTAAAGCAATAGCGGCCGGCACGTGGTGCAACGCAATGCCCGCCAAGATGTGGTAAAAATTATCGCCTATCTGCGGATGGGCGTGCAAGTGTTCATGGGCCAGCTGGGCCGCCATCCGGCTTTGAACCAACACGCTGCCTTCTAGCAAGGAATGAATAATTAAGGAACCCAGCAAAAGTACCGGCACCCCGGTTTTAGGCGAATGGGAATGTCCGTTTTGGGCCGGATGTTCGTGCATGTGCCCGTGTTCTACGCCGTGCGAGAAAACCTCTAACACCAATTGCAGAAAGAACCCGGCCAGAATGTAAAAACCTACCCGGTGCGGCTGTTCGGTGCTGAGCAGAACATCGGGCAGAATGTGCAGAATGGTGAGTGAGAACAGGTAAGCGCCGCTGAACGCCAAGAGCCATTTCATCCATTTCTGGTTGTCTAGGGGCAGAAAGCGAACCAGCCACCCGGCCAGCATAACGGTAAAAAATAAGACGGAAACCGCTATGATCATGGTTATTTCTTCAGCACAAAAATCATGCGGTCACTTTTGCCTTCTACAAACGGCCCTAGTTCATAATTGCCAAATACTTCGGCTACCCGCAAATGCACCATCTGGAAGTAATCTCTAAAATCTTGGTAGCGGATGGCCCGCACCCGCTCTTCAAACTCAAAATCTTGGCCTTTATCTTGGAAACGGATGCATTTTTTAATAAAGCCGTGCTCTAGTTTCCGGGTGATGTGGAACGTGATGCCGTCTTGCTCTTTGGTTTCTTGGGCCACCAAGCCTTCAATTACGCGCGCGGTATCCATAAAATCAATCACCAACTTGCCGCCGTGCTTAAGCGAGTCATATGCCGCCTGTAAAGCCACTACGTTCTCACTCTCCGTCTCAAAATAGCCAAAACTGGTAAAGAGGTTCAGAATGAGGTCGAATGCCTCTGGCGCAAAAACCTGGCGCATGTCATGCTCAAAAAAATGCAGGCCTTCGTTCTCAAACTGCTGGGCGTGGGCAATGCTCTGGGCAGAAAGGTCTAGCCCGGTTACGTCAAAGCCTTTTTGGTTGAGGTAAATGGCAAAACGCCCTTTACCGCAAGCCAAGTCTAAAAGACGGTAGTGCGGTTTTGGCTGCAAATGCTCCAGAAGCGTATCCATGAAACGCTGCGCTTCCTGTATATCACGGTTCTTGTACAGAACGTGGTAGTACGGAGAGTCAAACCAAGTGCTAAACCAATCATCTGGCGGTACCATGCGTTAACGTAAGAAGTGGCGTAATCCGTGCTCGGGCCAACCCAACCACGAAGTACGGTGAATTTTTACTCCTGTCCGGTGCTTTCTGCAGAGGCGGTGTAGTTGGGATTTTTCTCTAGGTCCATGCCGCAAACAGGGCATTTGCCGGGCTCCATGCTGGCGCTGCCTTCGCATTCCATCGGGCACCGGTAC
>JBBSSO010000299.1:0-3708 GCA_038241905.1 Cytophagales bacterium
AGGCCTAAAACAGCTTCTTGGTTTAAAACTCTCCATTTAAAGTCGTCCTTCCCGCTCCACAAACATGACGCCGTGCTGTTCTAATTCGGCCAGAACTGGCTCGTAAATTTCTGGGTTCAGGGGCACTACGACGCCCGTTTTTATGATTTTACCTTGTAGCAGCAGCTTGGTCACAATGCCCAGCGGCAGGCCCACGGTTTTGGCCATGGCGGTTTGCACTTCGTCATCGCCCAGTACAACCAAACTAGAAGAAAGGCTGTGGCGGTTGCCTTCCAACTCGTACTCAAATTGGTGCAACATCACAATCATGTCTTTGTCACCGGGGCTTAGTTGCCAGCGTTGGGCCAGAAGTTTCTCTAACGCTTGGGCCGGCGTGGCCATCGGCAGCCCGATGGGAATTTCGTCAAACAGGCCCGTCCATTCAACTAGATAAAGTTGCGGCGCATCTAACGGCAAGTGCACGTAATTGGCCACCCGCTCCTTCATAGATTTCCGTTCTTCCGTATCCGGGAGCAAGCTTTCTACCAGCGCTCGGTACGTCATGTTTTCTGAATTTGCGAGGGTATAGCTGTCGTCTGTGAGACCCAATTGAACTAATACGTGCCAGGCTTGACAATACCCCGTCCGCCGCAGCGTACCGCGCACCATGGTGTCAATGTTCTCTAAACCGTACAACTGGCGGTAACTGAGCGAGTCGCGGTTAGGATACCCGTCAAAATACCCAAAACCTTCTACCAGAAAAGACTCGGTGCGGTTGAAAAGATGCTGATACGGGATGTATTTGTAGTTGCCGTTTTGGATAAACTTAGCGATGCCTTGGCCCGCCAAAATCACGTTGCGCGGATTCCAGGTGAATTTGTAATGCCAAGGGTTATTATCTGATTCAGGTGCCACCAAGCCGCCGGTAAAAGATTTAAACGATGTTAAAGTACCGCCGCGGGCAGTTATCTGATGAATAATTTTAAGCGCCGACATGTGGTCAATGCCCGGGTCAAGGCCACACTCCATCATAAAAGTAAGTCCTTTGGCCTGCGCTTCTTCGTGCAGGCTATTAATTTCTGGCGACACGTAAGAGGCCGTGACCAAATGTTTTTCTTTATCCAAGCAAGCTTGCGCCACCAGCAGATGGAAAGAAGCGGGAAGCATAGAAATAACTACATCGGCGGCGCCGACTTCTTTCTCTAGCTGGGTGCTTTCATGCACGTTAAAGACAAAAAGACGCGCGCTGGGGTTCTCATGCCAGGCAGTAGGCAAGTGGGTCACGGCTACATCGCCGATGGAAACGTGCCAGTTCTCTTGCGCGGCGTTGGTAAGCAAATAATTTATGAGCACGGTGGCCGACCGGCCTGCTCCTAAAAGTAAAATTTTCTTCATAAGGCTGTATGGGGAAATGGCTCCTCAAAATGGGGAAATTCTACCTAACCGGCAAACATTCTTGGTTTTTCAGGCTAACTTATTAACTTTGACTCCCGTACGAGGTTGTGCGGCAAACGCATAATATGATAGAAAAAGTACAACTAACCCTCACGTACGAGGTAGCTTCTGATGAGGCAGCCTTGACAGAACAAGAAAGATCTCTGCTTCACCTCGCTCAAAAAGCCACTGACCAGGCCTACGCCCCTTATTCTAACTATTTGGTGGGCGCTGCGCTGCTGCTTTCTGATGGAAGCGTGCACCAAGGCACCAACCAAGAAAATGCGGCCTACCCATCTGGTTTATGCGCCGAACGCACTCTTTTATTTGGCGTAGGCTCCAACCACCCCGACAAGAAAATGGAAATGATGGCCATTACCGTGCGCCGTCGTCATGAGGAAAAATTCCTGAAAGCCTGCCCCTGTGGCGCTTGTCGGCAAGTGTTGGCTGAATATCAGAACCGCCAAGGCGCTCCTATTCGGCTCATTATGCAGGACGAGGATGGAAAAGTAATGCGGCTAAATTCGGCTGAAGACCTTTTGCCATTTATGTTCACCAAAGACCAGTTGTAAATGCCGGCTCAACACCGCCGCTTGCAAATTACGCGCACAGCGCACCTTTATCAGTTGGGCGACCTTTCCGCGGCTACCCGCCATCTCTGGATTGTCTGCCACGGTTACGGCCAACTGGCCAAGTATTTTATTCGGCATTTTGAAGTTTTAGCAGACCCGGAAACGGTGGTGATTGCCCCCGAGGGCCTTTCCAAGTTCTACCTTCAAGGCTTCAGCGGACGCGTGGGCGCCGCTTGGATGACCAAAGAAGAACGCCTTGCAGACATTGAGGATTACGTGGGTTACCTGAACCAAGTGTTGGAGGACGCCTTGCAAATGGCGCCTTCTGCGGAAGTGCACGTGTTGGGGTTTTCTCAGGGAGCGGCCACGGTTTGCCGGTGGCTGGCGCAGTTGCAAAAACCCGTAAAAGAACTCGTGCTCTGGGCGGGTATTTTTCCGGAAGACTTAAATCTGAGCCAAGCTCAGAAAATGCTATTGAACGTAAAACTCACTTACGTGTACGGTTTGCAAGATTCTTTCATTTCTCCAGACCAGGTACAGGAGCAATTAGACCGCATGCACCAAATGGGGTTTACACCGGACGTTCTCACCTTTACCGGCGAACACACCTTAAACGCTGCCGTCCTGCATCAACTAAAAGATTCCTGATTCCTGTTTTAGGCCTGTTTTTCAGAAAACAGGCCTAAAACAGAAACGTTATCTACTTAAACTTGAATTCGATAAGTAGCCGGGCACAATTCTCATCGCAATAATTCTAATTTCTCTAAACTCAAAAATCCAGCGTTGCGAAAGTGAGAAACCAAAAGTAGTTTCTGCGATTAACAGTATTTAAGTAATGTAGATTTACTAGTTTGCCCACAAGGTCCTTTCAGGATGACAAAAAAAATATAGTAACCTATTTTGCGGTACTACTTTATTTTTACTTGCGGTGTATAATTGTGGCTGATGCTTGGGCGGCGGGTAGGATAATCACATCAGCTAGGTTTACGTGCGCTGGGCGCGTTACCATAAACAAGATAACGTCGGCAATATCACCTGCCACTAAGGCTTCAAAACCTTGGTACACGCTGGCAGCTCTTTCTTTATCGCCTTTAAAGCGGACTTCAGAAAACTCAGTATCTACTGCGCCCGGGTTTACTTCAGAGACTTTAATGCCGTCTTGCACTAAGTCAATTCGCATGCTTTTGGAGAGAGCCTCTACGGCAAATTTGCTGGCGCAGTATACATTTCCGTTGGCGTACGCTTCTTTGCCGGCAATAGAACCAATGTTAATAATGTGGCCACTTTTGCGCTCAACCATCGCCGGTAAAAGTGCTTTGGTCACGTAGAGCAAGCCCTTTACGTTAATGTCTAGCATGGCGTCCCAATCTGATACATCGCCGTTCTGGATGGAAGCTAGCCCGTGGGCGTTGCCCGCGTTGTTTATGAGTACATCAATGTTGCTCCATTCCGGAGGTAGTGACTCCACCGCAGCTACCACAGCGGATTTATCACGGACGTCAAAAACCAAGGTTTTTACGGTTTCTTCGCCAAATTCCTGCACTAATTCTTGAAGCCGTTCTTCACGCCGACCGGTTGCAACAACCCTAAATCCGTTTTTCGCTAGCAGCTGGGCTGTCGCTTTCCCGATGCCCGAGGAAGCCCCGGTTACGAAGGCAGTTTTCTTGGCCATGGGTATATTATTCAAAATTGAGGTAAAGGGTAATGGTATTGGTAGACAGCC
>JBBSSO010000300.1:0-3681 GCA_038241905.1 Cytophagales bacterium
CGGCATCGGCGAAGCCCAAGATTTTAGCAATGGGTTTCAGACCAAGCTCCTCGGCTTTTTCGCGGCTCATGAGCAAAACGGCGGCGGCACCGTCGTTTAAGGTAGAGGCATTGGCGGCCGTGACCGTTCCGGCTTTGTCAAACACAGGACGCAGGCTGGCAATTTTTTCAAAATTTACTTTGCTAAACTCTTCATCTTCAGAAACCAAAATCGGGTCTTTGCCGCGCTGCGGAACCTCTACCGGAACAATTTCATCTTTAGTGAAACCTTCTTTGGCCGCTTCAGCAGCTTTTTTATAAGAACTGATGGCGTATTCGTCCTGCATTTCGCGGGTAATGCCCATTTCTTTGGCGGTATTTTCGGCGGCGGAACCCATGTGGTAGTCGTTGTAAACATCCCAAAGGCCGTCTCTCACTAGGCCGTCAATCATCTGACCATGGCCCAATTTCGCCCCGAAACGGGCTTTATCTAAATAATACGGTACGTTTGACATGCTTTCCATGCCGCCCGCCACAATAATATCTTTGTGACCCAGCATGATGGCCTGCGCCGCAAACATGATGGCTTTGGAGCCAGACGCGCAAACTTTGTTGATGGTGGTGCACTCCACTTCATAGCCCAAACCGGCTTTAACGGCGGCTTGGCGCGCAGGCGCTTGCCCCACGTTAGCCGACAGCACGTTGCCCATGATCACTTCTTGCACCAGGCTTTTGTCAATGCCCGCTTTTTCCACGGCTCCTTTAATGGCAATACCTCCCAATTCTGTGGCAGAAAGACTGGCCAAAGATCCTCCAAAACTGCCAATGGGCGTCCGGACGGCGCTTATTATGTACACTTCTTTAATTTGCATGCTTGAGGTTTTTATGATAAGATGATTTAAAACTACAGATTTTAGGCTTTTAAAACAAACGGTTGTTAGGTTGATGTAGTTGCTTCAAATCTTTTTTGTTTGCTGGCGCGATGGTTTAGATGTACGTTTTCTGATGGCAAAAGTATATAGAAAAGTCGCGCTAAGGTCTTTTCCAGAATTCTCCTGATATTACAACTTTTAGAAAGATATAAGTTTTCCTGTTTTAGGCCTGTTTTCCGAAAAACAGGCCTAAAACAGGAATGTTTTTGCGGAGAAGCTTTACCAATCTGGTTTACGGTCATCTTGCTTTTTGTTTTTCCTGCGGGGTTTATGTTGCAAGTATTGCGCTTCTTCTTGGCGCATAGCATCTAACAACTGCCGAGCTTTTCCGGGGGTTAACTGCATTTTTTTTAAGCGTTCAAACCGGGTTTGCAGCAATTTATCTTCTTCAGAGCCAGCTTGGTCACCTGCCTTGCCTTGGGTATCGTCTGGGTTTTTTTGATTGCCTGCTGCCGATGGGCTGGGTTGGTTGCCGGGATTTTGACCTTGCGCCTGGCGTTGTTCTTGCGTTTCGCTTGCCCCAGGCGCGTTCCGCGATGGACGACCGGACGATTGGCTGGGTTTTCCATCGGCTTGGCCGGGACCATTTTTGGACGAAGCACCTGGGCCTTGGTTTGCCTGCCGGGGCGGGGGAGGCGAGTTCAGCTTTTCGGGGTGCAGCAAGATGAATTTCTGGATTAACTCATAATTATAGCGAGCGGCTTGGTTTTCTTCATCGGCGGTGAGGGCTTGCTTGCTCAACGCAAGCGCTTTTTTGTAATTTCCTTCGGCAGCTTCAATCACGGCAAGTTGCGTGGCCACGCCAGAAACCATGGCCTTGTCAATGGCGCGTTTTAATAAGGCGCGGTACAACGGCGAGGCCCGGCTATAGTCTTGCAAATGAAAATAGGAGTGGGCCAAATTAAGCTGAATGGTAGGTGCAGGGCTGCCCTGGTCTTGTTCCCGCACTTTTTCATACAGCACAGCAGCCTCTAAGTAATTTTTCTGAGCGTAGGCTTCCTGAGCCTGGCGGGCGTATTGGTTGCGCAAGGCAATGCGCTGCAGGCTATCCCAAGGCGAAAAAGAAAACAAAAGCACCAGCCACCAAAACCTCATATCCGCAAGACTTGTAAGGTCCATAAAATATCCAACACAATAAGCAGCAGCGCGGCCAGCAGCGGGTACATGTATTTATTAGAGGCCACCTCCACAACTTTGGTTTCCCGGATTTCACTTTTTACCGCATTAACGGCGCTTAAAAGCCGCGGGACTTCACTTATACTCTGGTTTACTTCAAAGTAAAGGCCGCCGGTTTGCTGGGCAACTTGCTTCAAAGCATCCGGTTCTAGCTTGGTCAGGACAACAGTACCCTCGCGGTCTTTTTTGTAGCTGCGGCCCTCCGGAATTTTGCCGCCAGCATAGGTGCCCACTCCCACGCTGTATAAATGCACGTTATTTTCTTGCAGGCCCCGCACGGCTGCTTGGGTGTTTTCACCGAAGGTTTCACCATCAGAGAAAATGATCATAATTTTGGAGCGCTCTACTTCCCGGTTGGTTTGGCTTTCTGTGAATTTCTCCAGAGCTAATTCTAAGGCTGAGTTTAATTGCGCGGCATCTGGCGCTGCTAGTTTGGTTTCTAAGGCTTGTACAAAAAGTTGCAGCGCGCTTTGGTCAAAGGTAAGCGGGCAGATCACAAAAGCATCGGAAGTAAAGCCTATCAGCCCGATGCGGTCTGCGTTAGAATTTTTGATAAACTCCAGCAACTCTAGTTTTACTTTCTCCAAACGGCTGGGCGGCACATCGGCCGCTTTCATGGACTGCGACAGATCTACGGCTAAAAACACATCTTTTCCGTTGGTTTTTATTTCCTTCGTCATCGCCCCAAAAGAAGGGCCCAACAAAGCTATTACCAAAAGACCAAGGTAAATTGTCCGGATAATAGTTTTAATCCAGAGCGTGTTAGCGTTTTGCCCAAACTGATGCGCCAACCGCTTAATGCGGAAAAGGTAGCCGCCGTACAGCACCAGAAAAAGAAAGCAGAAGAAAAACTCTACCGAGGTAAAGGAAAGATACCAGGTCATTTTTTAAGGCGTGAGGGACGGTCTGCTCAAGGCAAATATTTTTGTTGGATGCTGGGTGAGCAGGCAAGTTAGCAAGAAAGACCCACAAGAAAGCAGTTTTTGCCCACCTTTGCCCAAGCAGACGATCTTAAAAGCATGAATGCTAAAAGTATTTCTGAGAGTTGCTTAGCGGTAAGCCGCTGGAAGAGAACCTACTGCCGGGCACTGCTTAAGAAAGATTGATTTATTTTGCCGCTAGCCTTGGGAATCTGAGTTGCGTTACGCTATATTTGCACACTCTTTAACCGAAAGAGAAGCCCGGAGAGATGGGTGAGTGGCTGAAACTAGCAGTTTGCTAAACTGCCGTACCTCTAAAGGGTACCGGGGGTTCGAATCCCCCTCTCTCCGCGAAATATTCTTGAAAATTAATTTTGACAAGAGAGTTTCAAATCATATCTTTGCACCGCAATTACCCAGAAGGATAGGTTTTGGTTAGGTTGATAACTAGGTAATTGCATGACTCGGGGTGTAGCGTAGCCCGGTATCGCGCCACATTTGGGATGTGGAGGTCGTAGGTTCGAATCCTGCCACCCCGACGAAAAAGGATGAGTAATGTTGGATGTAGAAACATTCTCCATTACTCATTTTTGTTTCGATGGTCTCATAGCTCAGCTGGATAGAGCAACTGCCTTCTAAGCAGTAGGTCTCTGGTTCGAATCCAGATGGGATCAC
>JBBSSO010000301.1:0-3671 GCA_038241905.1 Cytophagales bacterium
AAAAATTATCTCTCCGGCCAGCCGATGGGGACGTTAGAAATCTTGTAGGCGCAAGAAAATGCCCGCCGTAAAAGCTGTTTTAGGCCTGTTTTTGTAAAATTACGCGCAAACTAGGGCGATGGGGATTGGGTGATAGCATTTTACAGCAGTTGGCTCAGGGCAATTTCAAAAGACGCTTTAGCGATTTCGGTTTTATGCGGATTACGGGCGTAGGTTTTCTCAAGCGCTTGCCGAATGGTGCGGGCGATGTCTGTGAAAATGGCTTGATCCGTAATTTCTATGTCTTGCTCCATGAGGTAGGCAAATACGCGTGCCATGCCGCAATTGGCTATAAAATCAGGAATTACGGAGAGGTGCTGGTCGGCAAACTCGCCGGTAGGTCCGAAGAAAATTTCCGGATCTTGAAACGGCACATTAGCACCGCAGGAAATTACTTCTAAGCCACTGGCTTTCAGGCGGGCCACTTGGTCTTTGGTCACCAACCTAGAAGCGGCGGCCGGAATAAATACGTCGGCTTCCACGTCCCAAATGCGGGCGTTTACTTCTTCAAAAGAAAGCAGGTTGTCAGCGGTGAGGGTATTGCCGTGGCGGTTTAGGTAGAGGGTTTTTACCTCGTCAAACGTCAATCCTTCTGGTTTTATAATGCCGCCGCTGCGGTCAATAATGCCCACAATTTTTACATCGGCGGCAGCCAAATAATACGCGGCGGCCGCGCCAACATTGCCCCAACCCTGAATAATAGCGCGTTTTCCTTTGAGTTGACCGCCCCAAAGTTCATAATATTGGCACACTGCCTGGGCCACGCCGTAACCGGTCACCATGTCTGCCACGGTGTATTTGCGCGCCACGGAAGGCGAATAATTCACATCTTCCAACACTTTACTCACGCCTTGGCGCAACTGACCCAGCTTGCTTATTTTCTGCGGCTCGGCGGCTTTAAAGTGCCCGTTCACCACGCCTTCTTGCGGATGCCACAGCCCATAACTTTCCGTAATAGGAATCACCTCATGGATTTCGTCCACGTTCAAGTCGCCGCCGGTGCCGTAATAATTTTTGAGCAAGGGATACACCGCCCGGTACCACCGTTCTAACACGCCCTTTTTTCTGGGGTCTGCGGGGTCAAAGTTAATACCTGATTTGGCTCCGCCGATGGGCGGGCCAGAAACCGTAAACTTTACCTCCATGGTTTTGGCCAAAGATTCTACCTCGCGCTTGTCCAGACCCGCGCGCATGCGCGTGCCGCCACCAGCCGCACCACCCCGCAAAGAGTTGATGACCACCCAGCCTTCGGCCTCAGTTTCAGCATCTTTCCATTCAAATACAATCTCAGGGTGTTTGTTCTCAAATTGCGCGAGCAGCTCTTTCATGGCAGGAGAAAAAGGGTTATGAGCTTAGTTTAGCTCTGGGCAAAGATAAGAAAACGGTTGTTAGTTTTTTGGTAGAATATAAGGAGTCGGGAGTTGGCGTTTTAGGCCTGTTTTTTTCAGAAACAGGCCTAAAACACAGCGCTAGTTCCAGTAAACGGCTCCACCGTAGTTATCTTTATCCGTGCTACACACATCACCATTCTTTCTGTATATTGCCGCCCTTGTTGGTGTTATCACCAACAAGCATTAAGCCGCTAGCTAATTTTCCTTTTAAGCGATGGCAATGCTTTCTCCGCTCCCGAGTTCCATATCAACTGTTGTACGCGGTGCGAACAAGTCTGTCTTTTGCATAGCATGGGCTCTGTGCGCTCACGGCCGCGAGGCCCCGTCCGCCGTTTCGCACTGTGTAGCTGAACTAGGCCTTTGGCCTTGCCGCTGGCGCGGCACCGTACACCTACAAGGTGCTCACCGGCGGACTGGAAACGGTTCCTCTTTTATTAGTTTTAATTGTCAATAGTTGCTTTTTTAGACAAATTTTGTCTTTCTGCTAGCCTGAGACAGCCCGTGCTACGCACATCACCTTTCTTTCTGTATATTTCTTTCTCGGTCGGGGCGTAATGCTTACGCCCACTTCTGCCCTCTTCTGCCAAAGCATTCCTAATCACTACTTCCTGTTTTCCGCCTGTTTTTGGAAAAACAGGGTTAAAACACCGCACTAGCTCCAGTAAATAGCTCCGCCGCAATTATCCTTTGCGGCGCCGGTTACGCTTTGCAGACAGTTGGTTTCTTGGCGCCACCGCAACACTCCTAAAAACGCGAAGAGCAGCGCTTCTTTAAAATTAACCAACTCAGGTTCAGGTACAATAACCTCACATGCATCGCCTAAATAATGCCTAATCTGCTCTACCAGAAAAGAATTAAACGCGCCGCCGCCTGTTAGCAACAGCCGGCCGCTGGTTTTGGTAGCGTGCTGTTTTACGGCCTGCGCAATTTGGTAGCCCATGTGGTGGCAGGCAGTATGCAGTTTGTCTTGCACGCTTGCCGTAGATTCTTCCAGCGTGGTTAGGCTGTAAGCATCGGCCCACTCTTTGCCGATAGATTTAGGATAAGCCGCCGTGAAATAGCTGGGCTGGTTTAGCCGGTCAAACAAGGTTTGGTTAAAGGTGCCGGCTCGGGCTTGTGCGCCATCGCGGTCAAAAGGCAGGCCCAGTTCTTCGGCTAGCGGATTTAGCAGCATGTTGCAGCAAGAGATATCAAAGGCCACACGCTGACCATCGGCTTCTAAAGAAATATTGGAAATGCCGCCTAAATTTAGGCAAAAATCATACTCACTAAAAAGAAGGCGATCGCCGATGGGAACGAGAGGTGCGCCTTGCCCGCCCAAGGCAATGTCTAAGGTCCGGAAATCGCAGACGGTGGGCAGTTGAGCGACGGCGGCGATATACGCGCCGCATCCGGCTTGGAAGGTAATGTGCAGCTGCGGCTGATGGAAAATAGTATGGCCATGCGAGGCTATAAAATCTGGCGTAAGTGCGTGGCTGTCAACAAACGCTTTCGCGAGCTCGCCTAAATAATGGCCGTACGCTCTGTCAGTGGCAATAATTTCTACCGCGCTTACTTCCGTAAGGCCAGAAAGGCGCTGTATCCATACATCAGAATACGGAACTGTTTCAGTATTAAGTATTTTATATATCCAATTGTCATTAATATACGTAAATCTGCAATAAGCCAAGTCAACTCCGTCTAACGAAGTGCCGGACATGATACCGATAACATGGTAAGTAGCCATGCGTTAAAGTAACGTAATGTTCTGGTACGAAGCAAAACGGATTGCCGGGCAAGTTAAAGGGCGCGCCGGACGCGTCTATTTTGGTACTGATTTTTGTGTGTCCTTATGAAAAGTTTATTATCCAGAGTAGAGTCTAAGAAGATAGATAAGGCTGCGTCTATGCTAAAGGTGTTGGCGCACCCAAAAAGGTTGGCGATTGTGGATCTTCTGGGTAAAGAAGATAAAATGACGGTAACGGAGATTTATAAATATTTAGATTTGCCGCAGGCCATTGCCTCCCAACATTTAATTACGCTAAAAGACAAGGGCGTGCTTTCATCGTTTAAAGTGGGCACCAAAATCTACTATTCCCTTTCTATTCCTAAGCTGATTGATGTGATTGATTGCCTAGAAGAGTGCTGCGGAGATTTGTAGTTTTGCTTTAGATTGCGCGTTTCCCCCGCTTTGAGTACGTATTATTTAAAACCGTTTCCAGCCTGTTTTCTGAAAAGTAGGCCAGAAACGGTTTTTATTTT
>JBBSSO010000302.1:0-3667 GCA_038241905.1 Cytophagales bacterium
CAACCCAACAACCATGTTCTGGCTTTCTTCCACCAAACTCTGCGAGGTGCGCTTAAAGTCAATGTATTTGTGCAGTTTTTCGGTATCGCGGGCTTCCATCGCCTCCCTCAACTGCAACAAAGACGCCTCAGGGCTGGTTTTGGCGTATTGGTAATACCAGTAACCGCCGCCCACCACGGCCACCAACAAGATAAAAAGGATAAATTTCTTCATTTTAGGTTCTATTTATGGAGTAAAGATAATCTAAGTAAGTTAAAATCAAGCACAGCCAAGCCGATGGAAAAGGCGCTAAAGTAAAATACGGTTTTCGGCCGGTCATAACCTTTCAGAAGATGCGGGGTTATGAGAACAAGTAAATACTTTAAGCCATGAAAATACACCTTCAAACGCCGGTTGCCCAACCCTACCTCACCGTATTAGATGGCTTTAACGAAGAACTGTTTGCCGCACTTTCGCCCCCCTTTCCTAAGTTAAAAATTCTTCGGTTTGATGGCAGCGCCCCCGGCGATGTAGTGGAAATAGAACTCGTGGCGGGCCCCATCCGCCGCCGCTGGACCAGCCTCATTTCCGAGCGAGAAATAACTCCGGCGGCCGCCTGGTTTGTAGATGAAGGCCAAGAATTGCCCGCTCCGCTAATCTATTGGCGCCACAAACACCTGATTACTCATCACGGCGACCACAGCATTATTCATGACCAGATAGAATTCCGGACCAAACTAAAGGCGCTAGATTTGTTGCTGTACCCGGTGCTCTATGCCCAGTTTTCGCTGCGCGGACCCATCTACCGCCGGGTGTTTGGGCAGGTGCAGCGGTAGCTGTTTTAGGCCTGTTTTTCAGAAAAGAGGCCTAAAACAGCCTAAAACATTTGGCTTGCTGTAAGGTTCTATTCCCAAAAAAGCAGGATTCTGTGTAGATTGGCGGTATGGCAAAAGCAGTAGTCATTGGGTCAGGGATTGGGGGCATTGCGGCGGCCGTGCGGTTGGCGGTAAAAGGCTACGCCGTAACCGTGCTGGAAACCAACGCTACCTTCGGCGGAAAAATGACGCAGTTTACTTTAGACGGCGGTTATCGGTTTGATGCTGGTCCGTCTCTGTTTACGTTGCCGCATTTGGTAGATGAACTCTTTACGCTGGCCAACCGCAACCCGAAAGACTATTTCCGGTATCAGAAATTGCCCGTTATCACAGAGTATTTTTGGCCCGATGGCACCCACCTCACGGCCCACGCCAACCCCCAAGATTTTGTTAAAGAAGTAGCCCAAAAACTGAACGTATCGGCGGCCGCGGTAGAACGCCATTTACAGAAAATTGCCCGCCTGTACCACGCCACGGCGCCCACGTTTCTGCAAAAATCACTGCACAAAGCCCGTACTTTTCTCAGTGCCGATGTCTTAAAAGCCCTGCCTGTTTTGCCAGAATTGGGGCTAACCACCACCATGCACGCCGCCAATGCTCGCGCGTTTTCTGATCCGCGCATGGTACAATTGCTAGACCGCTACGCCACCTACAACGGCTCAGATCCCTACCAAGCGCCCGGCACGCTTAACCTTATTCCGCATTTAGAGTTTAACGATGGCGCTTTTTATCCGGAAGGCGGCATCTCCGCCATCGCGCAAAGTTTAGTTAAATTGGCCCAAGAACTGGGCGTTAATTTCCACTATCAAGAACCCGCGCTAGAGATTTTAACCCAAGACAAAAAAGCGACAGGCGTTAAAACTGCAAAGGGTATTTATTCAGCCGATGTAGTTATTAGCAACATGGACATTGTGCCAACGTACCGCCGCCTGCTGCCTAATCAACCTGCGCCCGAGAAAACGCTACGGCAGCCGCGCAGTTCCTCGGCGTTGGTCTATTACTGGGGTATTTCCAGGGTTTTTCCGTCGCTTGATTTGCACAATATCTTCTTCAGCCAAAATTACCAACAAGAGTTTGAGCATATTTTCCAGCGAGGCACCGTGGCAGCAGATCCAACGTTGTACGTGAACATTACCTCTAAATACAGCCCAGAAGATGCGCCCGCAGGCCACGAGAACTGGTTTGTGATGGTAAATGTGCCCCACAACGCCGGCCAAGATTGGGACGCGCTCATTCAAGAAACCCGGCAAAACGTACTCAACAAGCTAAGCCTAGCCTTGGGTACCGATGTAGGCGCCCTTATTACCGCAGAACGCGTCTGGGACCCCACCGGCATTGAGGCAGACACGTCTTCTTTTGCGGGCGCGCTTTATGGCAGCAGTTCTAACAACCGCATGGCGGCATTTTTACGGCATCCTAATTTTTCTGGCGCGCTGGCGGGTCTGTACTTTGTGGGCGGCAGCGTTCACCCAGGCGGCGGAATTCCATTGTGCCTGCTTTCGGCCAAAATAGCCGTTGATCTAGTTCCACCTGTTCTATCTTCTTCCCCGGCATGATTTCACCTAATTCTACTCCGTCAGAAACTTCTTTTAGAACCACCTATTTGCCGTGGGCGATAGCCGTGCTCTTTATATTTTACGCGGTTGGTTTCTGGGGCTTGGGTTTTAGTGCGTACAAACCCTATTTTATGGCGCTGGTGCCGTTTAATCTGCTGCTTACCAACGTTTTGCTGTTCCTTTTCCACCGCGGCTGGAACCGAGCATTTTTTTTATTTGCGGGTTTAGCCTGGCTGGTAGGCATGGCGTTTGAATGGGTAGGCGTGCACACCGGCCTCATGTTTGGCGAATATATTTACGGACCCACGCTAGGGCCGCACCTTTGGGGCGTGCCCGTACTTATTGGCGCTAACTGGCTCATGCTGGTGTACAGCTCGGGTCATGCGGTGCAAAAAGTAAGTAATAACTGGCTGGTTCAAGCCGTGCTGGGTGCCGCGGCCATGGTTTTGCTCGATTTTTTTATTGAGCCCGTAGCGGTTCGGTATGATTTCTGGGCTTGGCAAGAAGAGGTAATTCCGTTCTCTAACTTTATTGGGTGGTTTGTGGTGGCCTTCTTGCTGCACGTTTATTTTCAGAAAGCGCCCCTCAAAAGAGATAACCCTATGGCTCCGTATGTCTTTTTGGTGCAACTGCTCTTTTTTATAGGCCTGTACTTAGCGCTTTAAGTGCCTCCTGTTTTGGGCCTGTTTTTCTAAAAACAGACCCAAAACAAAGAACTCTTATCTCTCAAATCCTTCGGGGTATTTTCACGTATCTTCTTTAACATTCCTGTTTTAAATTAGAACCAGAACCCAAAAGTTTTTCAAGGATTTTTATCCTTTATGATTACGTTATACCGGAATGGGTATTTCTGTGAATATATTTTCTAATTTTCTTTAAATTCGGGTTAAATTTGAGTGCGGATGGACATAAGCTGCCCCCAATGGCCTTCGGGCTAGGCGCAGTAGTTCATTTTTTAGTGCTTTTACTCCAAGAATACTTCATTCCATGACTTTTAAGCAAACTGTACTGCAAGAACTGCTGAGCTTAATGCGGCAGGACGGAATTGCCCACCTCACCGAACAGCAAATAATTGCGCAGGTAGGTATTTCTTCAGCCACGTTCCGTGAATTTTTCAATGACATGAACGATGTCGTAGACCAAATCTTACAGTTTGATCTGGAAATGCGCACGGCCCAGCACGAAGAACTTTTTAAAGAGGAGCCCAATTCGCTAAAACGGTTGCTTTTAATGGTGCAGCAGGGCTTAGAGAACCTG
>JBBSSO010000303.1:0-3658 GCA_038241905.1 Cytophagales bacterium
GGCATTCTTTATATCTAGTTTGCGTTGGCGTTGCTGTTTTTCTAGATTTCTTTCCTTTTGGCGGGCATCGCGGCGGGCTTTGCGGCGGAAAACACCGTTAAGCAAAATGCTGTGCTGCAAACTCTCTAGGTTGGCGTCTAGCTTATCGGTGCCAGATTCTAGGTTCTGCATGGTCAATTGTAAATCCTGGGCAAACTGCTCGTCGTTTAAGAAAACGCCTAGGGCGTTGTTGTTCTGGTTCAGCTTGTTGGCCACCACGTCTAACTTGCTTGTAATAGAAGCCGCTGAGGTCATGGTTTGCTCCAGCTGAGTCATGGCGCCGCGTAACTGGTTAAAGGTAGCGGTGTCGGTTAGCAATTCATCGGCTAAGCCGCCTTGGGTATTTAATTTACGCGCAAAAACGGTTAGCGCCTGCGAAGCGCGCATGCTGGTAGCCGAAGTTCTCTCCAAATTCGCGACGATGGTCCGGAAATTATTGGCCAATTTCTGATCGGTGAGTAAGGCCCCGGCCATGCCTTCGCCTTGCACCAAGTTAGAGGTAAGTCCTTTTACATCTTTGGTAATGGCCACCAGGTTTTTGTTGTTTTCTTGCAGAGTCTGCATCATTTCCTCGGTACTCAGCTGAGGTTCGGTTTTCAGCACCGCTCCCGCTTCTAAACTGGGCGACTGCTCAGTGCCGCCGTAGACCACAATGGTTTTGTTCCCGATTAGGCTTTCGGAGCCAATTTTGGCCAACGCATCGGCGTGAATAAACCGGCGGGCGCTTTCTTCAATAGACAAGGTCACGGCAATTTTAGAATTCTCCGCCAAGGCGATGCTGTTCACCACCCCTACGCGCACGCCCGAAAACACCACGTGGTTTCCCTTCTTAAGGCCGGTTACGTCATCAAACAGAGCGGTTACTTCAATTGTCTCTGAGAATTTCTTCTGTTGGCCTCCCAGCACAAAAATGCCGGCCACCAAAATCAAGATCGCCAGCAACACAAAGACGCCTACAATCACTGATCTCTTGTTTTCTTGTGCACTCATTTAGTTTATGAAATTGTAATCATGAAACAATCGTACCCGTTCATCATCCGTAGAAAAAACGTCTTCAAACGTGCCTGTGCGTTTAAATTCGCCGTCTAGCAGCATGGCCACCCGGTTTCCTACCATTTTGGCGCAGGTAAGGTCATGGGTAATAATGATGGAAGAAGTGTTGAACCGCGCCTGCACTTCATTAATTAAGTTGTTAATATCTATGCACGTAATGGGGTCTAATCCGGCGGTGGGCTCATCATACAGCATAATAGAGGGCTTTAAAATGAGCGTGCGGGCAATGCCAATACGCTTGCGCTGACCACCAGATAACTCTGAAGGCATCTGGTTAAGCGTCTGCGAAAGGCCCACGGCGTCTAGCACAGTTTCTACTCGCTTAAGTACTTGGTCTTTGCTCAGGTCTTTCTGGTTGCGCACCAACGGGAACTCCAGGTTCTCTCTAATGGTCATGGAATCATACAAAGCGCTGTTCTGGAAAGAGAAGCCAATTTTTAGCCGCAATTCATCCAGCGCCCGGCCTTTTAATTGGGCCACTTCATGGCCCAGCACATTAACGGTGCCCGCATCTTGGCGCAGCAAGCCAGTAATAATTTTAATGAGCACAGATTTACCCGTACCAGATTTCCCCAACACCACCAGATTTTCGCCTTGGTACAGGTCTAAGTCCACGCCCCGCAGCACGTCCAAATCGCCGAACGACTTTTCTAGTCCCCGGATGGCGATTACTTTAGGAGCTTGGTCTTGGATGGGCGTTTTTTGCTGCATAGTTTATTTTCTGAGGGTAGATTAGCGCAAGGCCGTAATGATTTGCAAAGCCAAAAGTTCTTCTATAAACACCAGAAACATAGCCGTTACCACCGCAGAATTAGCCGCTTTGCCCACACCCTCGGTACCCTTAGAAGAATTATACCCTTTGTAACAGCCCACCATGCCGATGGTATACCCAAACACGGTTGATTTAATGACCGATGAAAAGATATCTAGAAACGTAATGGCGTCAAAAACTTGGGTGATGTAGGTAACAAAAGAAGTGCCTTCGTTGGCGTTCACGTTTAAGAAAGCGCCCAGCAAAGCCACCATCATGGTGTACATCATAAGCGCCGGAATCATAAACGTGCTGGCAAGCACCCGGGTAACTACCAGAAACTTAAAGGGGTTGGTGGCCGATACTTCCATGGCATCAATTTGCTCGGTTACGTTCATAGAACCCAGCTCGGCCCCAATCATAGACCCGATGCGCCCCGCCCCGATGAGCGCCGTCACCAGCGGTGCCAGCGCCCGCACAATGGCCAACGAAACGAGGGACGGCAGCCACGAAGTAGCTCCAAACTCAGCCAGCGAGGGCCGCGACTGGTTCATGAACACAATGCCAATAATGAAACCGGTTAACGAAATGAGCGGCAAAGAACGCACCCCAATCTC
The DNA here is from genome assembly GCA_038241905.1 of Cytophagales bacterium. Classification (GTDB taxonomy): domain Bacteria; phylum Bacteroidota; class Bacteroidia; order Cytophagales; family Hymenobacteraceae; genus Nibribacter. The sequence goes on from JBBSSO010000303.1 coordinate 2,461, forward strand.
GTAGCACTGCCGGATTACTTCTTTAAACTCATACGGAGGCAAAAACACCTCTTTGAAAAACCGTACGTTGAAAGAAAACACCTGGGCCAACTCTATAAAGAGGCGTTCTACCTTGGTAGTGCGCACGCGGCGGCCTTTCTTTACAGGTTTTGTAGTTTCGGGGCTCAACTCCATCCGTTAGAACTTATTCATGGCTATGGTTGAAAAGGCAATCAGCAGGCGTAAAGACGGTTTCAAAGAAATAGAAGTCCTAAAAAGCCAGCCAGGTTATGTAAGGCCAACTCTGCTTCCCTTTCTTGGCACCTTATAGTTACACAAATGGCGGTAACTTAGCAACCAGCCGCAAAGATACTATGCTTACAGCGGCTACAAAGCCATTTTTTAAAATATCGCGGAGCGGGCAAATTTCTGAAACAAGCATGCTCTCCGGTACCCTAACCTAAAAAAAAAGACAACCGTCCCTCTTTCACGACTTACAACCATCGCTATGAAAATTTGTTTTGCTTCTAACAACGCCCACAAACTGCAAGAAATTAGGCAATTGCTGGGCCCTCCATTTGAAATCATTAGCCTAGCAGAACTCGGCTGCGCCGATGAAATTCCCGAAGACCAAGATACGCTAGACGGCAACGCCCTGCAAAAAGCTACCTACCTCTGGGACCGTTACCACATCATGTGTTTTGCCGATGATACCGGTTTGGAAGTGGATGCGCTAGACAATGAGCCGGGCGTATATTCTGCCCGGTACGCAGGCCCCGCGCGGGACGAACAGGCCAACCTGCAAAAAGTACTGACCGGCCTGGCCGGAAAAGAAAATCGAAAAGCTCGATTCAGAACGTCCATTGCGCTTATTTTAGAAGGCGGCGAGCAGCATTTGTTCAACGGTATTGTGGAAGGGCACATTCTAGAAGCGCCCCGCGGCACCCACGGCTTCGGGTACGACCCCATTTTTGTACCCGAGGGCCAAGAACTAACCTTCGCGGAAATGCCCGCCACCGAAAAAAACAAGATCAGCCACCGCGCCCGCGCTGTACTGCAATTGGTTTCTTTCTTGCAACATCGGTATGTAAAGACGGGTACTTGAGGGTTAAGATTTTCTAGTTTTCTGTTGTGCTGTTGTGGAAGCAAAGGTGTTCTTACCTGCGTAGAAGGGGCATTGCAAAAGAGCTTTCCAGCTTAAGGATTTGTGTTTCCGGCC
>JBBSSO010000304.1:0-3654 GCA_038241905.1 Cytophagales bacterium
GAATGGAGGCATCGTTAACGTGTTCATCCCAAGCAATTCTACCCTTTACAATGGCCCAGCTCCGCAAGGAAATGTGCTGATAGACGGTATTGTGCAGCAGTTTAAAACGCAAGCGCCTTACAACACTGGTTACTACTTGGTTCCGTTAAGTTCTTCTTCGGTAACAGGCATCAGAAATGACGCCGCGGCCCAAGCTGTAAACGTGTTCCCGGTACCAACTACCGGCGTTCTAACGGTACAATTGCCAGAATCTGTGCGCAAAGGTGCTAAGATTCAGCTAACGGATATGTTTGGCAAAACCATTCTGGTAAAGGAAAACCTTACCAACAACGTGGTAACGTTAGACGTGTCACACTTAGCTAGCGGCGTGTACCTGGTACTAATTCATACGCCTGATGGTAAAGTGGTTCGCCGCGTGGTGAAACAATAAACCCATCAAAATAAATACTCAAAAAGCGGCTCCCCCCACGGGAGCCGCTTTTTTTATGCCCTTTTTTGCATCACGCCATCCGAAGAAGAACTTGTATTAGAAGTGCTGATGCAGTGTTTTTTGATTATTGAGAAGACCAGATTACGCCAATAGTAATTTTGGTTTTGCCTTACGGCGATGGTGGCCCAATAAAATTTTCTTTGGTAAATCGATGTAGAATATTACTGCTGTTTTCGGCCTGTTTTTCCAAAAACAGCCCGAAAACAGCAAAAATAGAAAAGGGAGGCTACCCACCGGCAGCCTCCCTTTTCTATTGTAATTCTGAAAGCCTTATACCAGTTGATGCTCTACTAGGTATTCAGCAATTTGTACGGCGTTGGTGGCAGCGCCTTTGCGGAGGTTATCCGCAACTACCCAAAGGTTGAGGGTGTTGGGCTGGGTTTCGTCTCTTCTTACGCGGCCTACCAATACCTCGTCTTTGCCGTGAGCGTGCAGCGGCATGGGGTATTGCAGGTTGGCGGTGTCATCAACTACTACTACGCCCGGGGTTTCTTGTAGCAGACGGTACACTTCTTCTAGGGTAAAATCTTCTCTAAATTCTACGTTCAAAGATTCTGAGTGCCCACCCATAACCGGAATACGAACGGCCGTGGCAGTTACCTGAATGCTGTCGTCGCCAAAAAGTTTCTTGGTCTCGTTCACCATTTTCATTTCTTCCTTGGTGTAGCCATTAGGCTCAAAAACGTCAATCTGCGGAATCACGTTTAGGTCAATGGGGTAAGCATACGCTTTCTCTCCGTCTATGCCTTGGCGCTCGTTCATCATCTGATCAACGGCTTTTTTGCCCGTGCCCGTTACCGACTGGTACGTGCTCACCACAATGCGTTTAATAGTATAAGCCTTGTGCAGGTGGTTTAGCGCTACCACCATTTGGGTAGTGGAGCAGTTAGGGTTGGCGATGATTTTGTCATCTGGGGTTAATTCATGGGCATTAATTTCCGGAACCACCAACTTTTTGGTGGCATCCATCCGCCAGGCCGATGAATTGTCAATCACGGTGGTGCCAACGGCGGCAAACATTGGAGCCATTTCTTTGCTCACGCTGCCACCCGCCGAAAAAATGGCGATTTCGGGCCGTTCCTCAATGGCTTCTTCCATGCCAATGATGCTGTATTCCTTGCCTTTAAAGGTCATTTTCTGGCCTACAGATCTCTCTGAAGCCACCAACAGCAATTTATCAATCGGGAAATTGCGTTCTGCCAAAATTTTCAGCATTTCGCCCCCCACCAAACCGGTGGCGCCTACTACAGCTACTTTCATTTGTAAAAAAGGTATGTTAAATAAACGATGTTCTAACTACTGCCAAGCTTTGTTTTCTGTTTTAGGCCTGTTTTTTGAAAATCAGCCCGAAAACAGCAACTGCTTAAAGCGCAAATAAGCCAACTTTCCCCAATAATTAAAGTAAAGCAAAGAATGAGGCTGTTGTTTCTTGTTTTTTTTATAAACGTAGTCGCGCTTTGTCCTGTTAATGCGCAAGTTGCTGAATCTTTCTCAGACGGCGACTTCACCCAAAATCCTACTTGGTCCGGCGATGTAGAGGTGTTTACCGTAAATGCCGCGCAGCAATTGCAAAGCAACGGACCCGCGGTATCGGGCACTACGCTTGCCATAACCACGGCCAGCCAATTAGCGGTTGGCGCGCAGTGGGAATTTTACGTGCAGCTAGCGTTCGCCACTTCCGCCAGCAATTACGCCGAAGTCCATTTATTGTCAGATGTTGCGGATGTAAAGGGTGCGTCTCGCGGGTATTTTGTGCGGCTAGGCGGCACGGAAGATGAAGTGAGCCTGTACCGAAAAGATGGCACCACGGCCAGCAGAATTATTAACGGACCTGACAAGACCATCGCGGCAGCAGATAATAAAGTTTGGGTACGGGTCACGCGCACCGCAACTCACACCTGGACGTTGGAACTAGACGTAACGGGCACGAAAGAGAATTACGCCCTGCAAGGCACCGTGACTGATAACCGCTACGTAACCGCTGCCTTTACCGGCGTCCTTTTTAAGTACACCCAAGCCAATGCCAAGAAGTTTTATTTCGATGATTATACCGTAAAAGACATCTCCGTGCTCGGCATAGCCGATGTAGAAGTTTTGGATGCCCGCACGCTTAAAGTGGCGTTTACCCAACCTTTGCAGGAGGACGGAAACGTGAAAAACCCAGCCAATTACCGCCTAAACGAAAATCTGTTGCCAGTGCGCGTAGAATGGAAGGCAACAGCTCCGCAACACGTTCAGCTATACTTTAACCGTGATTTTACAAGCGGCCCCAACGCCCTAGAGATTTTTACTTTAACCGGCCGCAATGGTAACCAAGCCCAAAATCTAAAAGCCAACTTCAATTATAGCCCAGTGGCGGCCCCCGGCGATGTGCGCATTACCGAGATTTATGCCGATGTAAATCCGGTGCAAGACCTTCCGGCTGCTGAATTTTTTGAAATCTACAACCGCACTGACAAAACGTTTCAGTTAGAAGGCTGGCGCTATTCTGATGCCACCACTAGCGCGGGTACGTTTCCGGCGTATGCGCTCAAACCCGGCCAATACCTTATTGTGTGCGCGGCCGCAGATACTGCTTTGTACCAACCTTTTGGGGCGGTAGTAGGCTTGCCCACATTTCCGTCTTTAAACGATGCCGGCGATGACGTGAAATTATTTGACCAAACCGGAAAGTTGATAGACTTTGTTCGCTATATCTCGGCTTGGTTCCAAGAAGCCGCCAAGCGAGAAGGTGGCTGGAGCCTGGAACTGATAAACGTGAACAGCCAGTGCGCGGGCGCATCTCAGTGGAAAGGCGCTGAAAACCCACGCGGAGGAACGCCGGGCCAGCCCAATTCATTGCAGGTACAAGACGGTTTGGCCCCGGAATTGGCGCAGGTGTACGCGTTGTCTTCTAACAAAATTTTGCTGCGTTTCACAGAGCCTTTGGATAGCGTGCCAGCCCAGCAAATCAATAATTATTCTGTTACGCCGGGCCTCCAAATCCAAAGCGCACGCCTAGCGGGTACGTCGCTCACAGATGTTGAATTGACCTGGGCGACTCCGCTGGCAGCAAGCCAGCGGTACACCGTTACGGTGAACGGCCTCAAAGACTGCGCGGGCAATGTTACATCTGTTCCTCAAATGGCAGCTGTGGTTTTGCCTTCTTTGCCGGAGCCAGGCGA
>JBBSSO010000305.1:0-3618 GCA_038241905.1 Cytophagales bacterium
TCGGGCATTACGTTTGTGTCCATTCCCGGCATGGTGCAGAGCAGCGGATTTACGTATCTGCAAATGGTTCTGGGTTACGTGCTGGGCTACGTGGTAATTGCGCTGGTACTTTTGCCGTTATATTACAGGTTGCAACTGGTTTCAATTTACACCTACCTAGAGCAGCGGCTGGGCTTTTGGTCTTACAAAACTGGGTCGGCGTTTTTTCTACTTTCGCGCACATTGAGCGCGGCCTTGCGGCTGTATTTGGTGGCGGGCGTGCTTCAAATGGCGGTCTTTGCGCCGCTGGGCGTGCCTTTTCCGGCCACCGTTCTCCTAATTATTGTCTTTATCTGGCTTTACACATTTAGGGGCGGCATGAAAACCATCGTCTGGACCGACACCCTCCAAACCCTCACCATGCTGCTCTGTTTAGGGGCTAGCATTTGGCTAATCTCAGCTGAACTGGACCTTGGTTTCTCTGGAGTAGTGGAAACTATTGTGGGCAGTCCATCGGCAGAAATATTCATCTGGGACCCCAAAGCGCCTAATTTCTTTTGGAAGCAAGTGTTGGCCGGTATGTTTATTACCATTGCCATGACGGGGCTGGACCAAGACATGATGCAGAAAAACCTCAGCTGCCGCCACCTGCCCGATGCCCAGAAAAACATGTTTTGGTTTACCGTCATTTTGGTGCTGGTCAACTTACTTTTTCTGTGCCTGGGTTTGCTGCTCTATTTTTACGCTGGGCAAAAGGGCATTTCCTTGCCGGCCAAGGCCGATGACGTTTTCCCCTTTCTGGCGCTGCATCATTTCTCAGGTTTGGCCGCTATTGCTTTTGTGCTAGGCATTACCGCTATCACGTACGCCTCCGCAGATTCTGCCCTGACGGCGCTTACCACCTCCTTTTGCATAGATTTTCTAGACTTTAAACATCGGCCGCAGGCCCGGCAGCTTTGGCTGAAAAACTGGGTCCACTTGGGCTTTTCTGGCTTGCTAGCGCTAGTTATTTTGGCGTTTCACTCTTTTAATAACACCAGCCTCATTGCGCTGCTATTTACGCTAGTGGGCTACACGTACGGGCCGTTGCTGGGCATGTTTACGTTTGGTCTGTTCACAAGCCGCACGGTAAAAGACGGGTTTGTTCCGGTTATTGCGGTGCTTTCGCCGGTGCTAACCTACGTCATCAGTTCCAACTCGGCGGACTGGTTTTGGGGCTACCAATTTGGCTTTGAGGTATTGCTGCTCAACGGTTATTTAATGTTAGTCGGGCTTTGGTTGGCGTCTGAAAAATCAAAAGGAAGCCCCGCCATTACCAACTAAACCGGGCTGGGCGAAGTGCCCGTTATTGCCTACCTTTGTGCGTTTTGTAATTGCCAAAGTACGGCCTGCGCTGTTTTGGGCCTGTTTTTCGAAAAACAGGCCTAAAACAGCGCAGCTTCCAAATCGGTAATTGCCCCATCGGCCATAGGCCGATGTAGATTTATATAGAAAGACAGACTTTACATGGCAAAACGTGGATTTGGGTCGGGCCCAGCAGGCGCAGGAGAAGCAGAGGAAAAAACCAAATTAAACAAAGAAAGTCTGCGCCGAGGCTTGCAGGTGTTTCGGTTTACCCTGCCTTACAAGGGCAAATTTACCATCGGCCTCATTTTTCTGCTTTTCTCCAGCGTTACGTTTATGGGCTTTCCGGCCCTCACTGGCGTTCTGCTAGATGCAGCCGTGGGCAATGACACCGCTTTTACTCAAAATCTGAACGTTATTGCGCTACTGCTTTTCGCTGTAATTCTGGTGCAAGGCATTCTCTCGTTTTTTAGGGTGTATTTCTTTGCTCAAGTAAGCGAAAACGCCATCGCCGACATCCGTAAAAGTCTGTATGCCAAGTTTATGGGTTTGCCCATAACATTCTATGAACAACGCCGCGTGGGCGAAGTGACCAGCCGTATTACTTCTGACGTGAGTTACATTCAAGACACGTTTTCCACTACACTAGCCGAGCTTTTCAGGCAAGTGACCACGCTTTTGGTGGGCATCGGGTTGATCATGTTTTATTCCGTAAAGCTGTCGCTGTTTATGCTGGCTACGTTTCCTGTGCTCGTTATTTTGGCGATGGTATTTGGGAAAAGGCTTAAAAACCTGTCCCGGAAAACACAAGACCAACTGGCTCTCACCAACGTAATTGTGGAGGAAACGCTGCAAGCCATTCAGGTAGTAAAGGCCTTCACCAACGAGTTATTTGAGATTAACCGCTACCGCAGCGCATTGGGCCGCTCCGTTAAAACTGCTATCAGCACGGCAGTTTACCGCGGCGCCTTTATTTCCTTTATTATTATTGGGCTGTTTGGCGGCATAATTTTAGTGATTTGGTACGGCGCCAACCTGGTACAGCGAGGCGAACTTTCCATTGGTCAACTTACCTCTTTTGTACTATACACCATGTTTATTGGCGCATCGGTGGCTGGCTTAGGCGATTTGTATGCCAAAATTCAGGTTTCGATGGGGGCTTCTGATCGTATTCTAGAAATTCTAGATATGCCCGTTGAGCATACTGACTTGGGTGCTAAAACGTCTTTGGAGCGCTTTAAAGGCAACGTACGCTATGAGCACGTAGGTTTTTCTTACCCAACTCGGCCAGATTTGCAGGTTCTGAAGAATATAAATTTTGAGATTAGCGCTGGTGAAAAGATTGCCTTGGTTGGCCCCAGCGGAGCTGGTAAATCAACCATTATTCAGCTGCTCATGAAATTCTATGCCGTAGACCAGGGTTCAATTTTGGTAGATGGCCAAGATATTAACCAGCTGCCTTTGCAGGATTTGCGCAGCAACCTGGGCATTGTGCCGCAAGAAGTATTGCTATTTGGAGGCACAATTAGAGAGAATATTGCGTACGGCAAACCAGATGCTATCGAGGAAGAGATTCTACAAGCGGCCCAAAAAGCCAACGCTTTGCATTTTATTCAATCGTTTCCGGAAGGGTTTGACACCTTGGTAGGTGAACGCGGCATTAAGCTATCCGGCGGCCAGCGCCAACGCATTGCCATTGCCCGCGCTATCTTAAAAAACCCAGCCATACTTATTCTAGACGAAGCCACCAGCTCTTTGGACTCTGAGTCTGAGAAACTGGTGCAAGATGCCATGGATGAGCTCATGAAGAATCGCACCACCATTATCATCGCACACCGTTTGGCCACCATCCGGAAAGCCGACAAGATTTTGGTGATTGACCGCGGCCAAATTGCTGAGCAAGGCACCCACGAAGAACTATCCAGCAACCCAGCCGGCATTTACACCAACCTCCTAAGACTTCAGTTCGACGCTAGGTAAATCTGTTTTAGGCCTGTTTTTAAATAAACAGGCCTAAAACAGATTTAGATTCTTAGTCAGCGTGCGTTATTTTTTTAAAATTGCTTTACGCCTTTTTATTAAGTTTTTTCACCTATATCTTTTGCATTTTAATTGGTAATAATTAAAACTGATGCCCTTCTGAATCCAATAACCTAATGAAAGATTTTTTGTCATTTATAAAATCAGGTAAAACAGCAAACAAGAAAGAATATTTTCAAGATTTTGTAATATTGTTTTTGTTAATATTCTTAATTGGCATATGCATAAGTTTACTAAAACATTACTTTTACAACA
>JBBSSO010000306.1:0-3618 GCA_038241905.1 Cytophagales bacterium
AATGTAAATCTGGGCTGCACGGCACTTCCTCGCCGCGCTGGGTCAGTTGGCGGGCGCGCTGCATAATTTTAAGAACCATTTGCTCGGCGCTGGTCACGGTTTTGTGCATGTACACCTGCCAATACATAAGCCGCCGACTCACCAAAAAACTTTCAATGGAGTAAATGCCTTTTTCCTCAACCACCAAATGGTCATCGGCCACGTTCAGCATTTTCAGGAGGCGGTCGGCGCCAATGTTGCCTTCGGTTACGCCGGTGTAAAAGCTGTCGCGGGCCAAATAATCTAGCCGGTCAACGTCCAGCTGACTTGAAACCAATTGGTGGAAAAAGCGGCGTTCGTAGCGGTCGGTAAAAATATCGATGGCCAATTGCAGCCGGCCGCCAAATTCTTGGTTGAGCAGTTCCATAATGTGCAATGAAATCTGCTCGTGCGGCACCTGGTCAAAAATGGCGTGCTCTAAGGCGTGCGAGAAAGGTCCGTGTCCCACATCGTGCAACAAAATAGCGGCCATAGAAGCTTCGCACTCTTTCTCTGAAATGCGGTTATCTTTGCCGCTCAGGCTATGCAGCGCGATGCTCATAAGATGCATCGCGCCCAGCGCGTGATGAAAACGGGTGTGTAGCGCCCCGGGGTAAACAAATTCCGTTAGGCCCAGCTGTTTTATGCGGCGCAAGCGCTGAAAATAAGGGTGCTGGATAATATCAAAGAGCAGTTCTGACGGAACCGTGATGAAACCGTAAACCGGGTCGTTGAAGATTTTTTTCTTGTTCAAGATAACTTAGTTCTTCGTGTGTCCGTTGTCGATAGTTGGTAAAGTTGCGTACCTGAAATAAAGAGCTGTCCGTTTTAGGCCTATTTTTCTGAAAACACCCCTAAAACAACCGCTTGTCCAACTCTGAAAAAAGTAACATGCAAAGATATACTATTTTGTGGGCCGATGATGAAATCGACCTTTTGAAGCCGCACATTCTGTTTTTAACGGAGCGGGGCTACGACATCACCCCCGTTAACAGCGGCGCCGACGCCGTGGACAAAGTGCAGGAGCAGACGTATGATCTGGTTTTTCTTGATGAAAACATGCCCGGCATCTCCGGCCTAGAAACCCTGAGCCAGATCAAAGCCATCCGCCCTAGCTTGCCGGTGGTTATGATCACCAAAAGCGAGGAAGAGCACATTATGGAAGAGGCCATCGGCTCTAAAATAGCCGACTACCTTATCAAACCCATTAATCCGAACCAAATTCTGCTTTCCGCGAAGCGCATTTTAGACAACCGGCGCCTGGTTGATGAAAAAACCAACAGTTCTTACCAACGCGATTTCAGGACCTTGGGCATGGCCTTCGGCGACCGCCTGAACCACCAAGAATGGGCCGATGTGTACAAGAAACTGGTGTTCTGGGAGCTGGAGATTTATGAAACTGAAGGCAAAAGCATGGCCGAAGTTATCAACATGCAGAAAGACGAGGCCAACACCAACTTCGCCAAGTTTATCATGGAAAATTACGAGGACTGGGTGAACAACGAAGCCGATGAAACGCCGCTCATGAGCCACCGCCTGTTCAAAGAACGCGTGTTCCCGATGATGAAGGAAAGCGACGTGCCCGTCTATTTTGTTTTGATTGACAACTTGCGCTATGACCAGTGGAAAGTGCTGGAACCTATTATTACGGACTATTTTAGGGTAGAAAGCGAGGAGATGTATTACGCCATATTGCCCACCACCACCGCCTACGCTCGTAATGCCATTTTCTCTGGCATGCTGCCCGATGAAATGGCCAAAAAATACCCCAATCTCTGGGTTTCTGACGATGAGGATGAAGGCAAAAACCTGCACGAACAAGATTTTCTGGAGATACAGCTGCAGCAAAACAACATTAAAGAAAAGTTTAGCTACAACAAAATAACCAACCTAACCGCCGGCAAAGAATTGCTGGCAAAATTCAGCAACTTAGACACCAATAAGCTGAACGTGATTGTGTACAACTTTGTAGACATGCTTTCTCACGCTCGTACCGACATGCAGATGATCCGGGAGCTGGCCGCTGATGAGGCTGCTTACCGCTCGCTTACGCGCTCTTGGTTTCTGCATTCGCCTTTGTTTGACACCCTCAAGGCTATCGCTGATAAAAAAGGCAGACTGGTTATTACCACTGACCACGGGACCATCCGCGTAAAAAAACCTTTTAAAATTATTGGCGACCGCAACACCAACACCAACTTGCGGTACAAGCACGGCAAGAACCTAGGCTTCACCGAGAAAGATGTGCTGGTGGCTCGCAAGCCCGAGCGCTTCCATTTACCCAAAGCCAACGTTTCTACGGCCTACGTTTTTGCGTTGAACGATGACTTTTTTGCCTACCCCAACAACTTTAACTATTACGTAAATCACTACAAAGACACGTTTCAGCACGGCGGCATTTCTTTAGAGGAAATAGTTATTCCATTCATTACCCTCAGCACCAAAAATGCCTAGTCAGATTTTAAAAGAGCAGCGGCTGGTCTTGTCTTCTAAAGCAGATTTGCCCCAAGCAGCCGCTGATTTTCTGTCGTTTATCGGAGAAAAAAAGGTAGTTTTGTTGGAGGGCGAGATGGCTGCTGGTAAAACTACTTTTGTTAAAGCTGTCTGCGCTGCCTTGGGCGTGATGGAACCGGTGAGCAGCCCAACTTTTGCGTTGGTTAACGAGTATGAAACGCCCACGCGGGAACTTGTTTACCACTTTGATTTTTATAGGATTGAAGACATCGGCGAAGCCTTAGATATGGGAGCCCTGGAATATTTTGACTCTGGGCGTTTGTGTCTTATTGAGTGGCCGTCTAAGGTAGCAGATTTATTGCCCGCAGACCGGGTTACAGTGACCATTGAGCCGGGGCCAGAAAGAGAAGAAGCGCGTATAATCACAATGATTGCATATGGAGGAAATGACGGAGCAGAAGGATAAAACCAGTGGATTTGAGGCGCTGACCAAAGCGACGGCACGTAGTTTAATGCCCAAAGAATCTATGCTGGCGGTTGAAACCCGCAAGCGCTCGCTTTTTATTGGCATCCCCAAAGAGTCTTCTTTGCAGGAAAACAGGATTGGGCTAACGCCCGAGGCCGTCAAGCAACTAACTGACCACGGCCACGAAATCTGGATTGAATCTGGTGCCGGCGAGCCCTCTAAATATTCTGATCATGAGTTTTCTGAAGCCGGCGGCGTTATTGTCTACTCGGCCAAAGAAGTCTACGATGCCGATATTTTACTAAAAATAGCCCCACCCACGCTAGAGGAAATGGAGCTTTTTAGGCCCGGACAAACCTTAATCTCCGCGTTGCAACTGGGCAGCCTCACCGCCGATTATATTATCGCATTAAGTCGCAAAAAAATCAACGCCATCTCGTTTGAGTTGCTCAAAGATAAATCTGGCACCAAGCCAGTGGTACGGGCCATGAGCGAAATTGCGGGCAGTACCGTCATGCTGATTGCCGCGGAATACCTGAGCAGCAGCAACGAAGGCAAAGGCGTTATTCTAGGCGGTATTACCGGCGTGCCCCCCTCAAAAGTAGTAATTATTGGCGCTGGCACCGTGGCTGAATACGCGACCCGCGCCGCCTTGGGCCTAGGTGCCGAAGTAAAAGTAT
>JBBSSO010000307.1:0-3608 GCA_038241905.1 Cytophagales bacterium
AGTTTATTTGCATTTTAAGAGACAAGAAGCCTGCATTCTGCGTTCTCAATTTGAACCCCACTTACATAAATAGCAGCATTTTGTCTGAACGACTGTGATTGTACATTTGAATATAAAATTTGGAAACTTTTTACGCAAGAAGCTCTGGGATCCGCTTTTAAATTTAGCTCGGCAAGGTTTTACGCCGCATCAGCTAGCTTTATCCATTGCCTTAGGTACCGGTTTTGGAATGGTTCCTTTTATTGGACTCACTACCATTTTGTGCACTTTTTGGGCTTTACGGCTGCGGCTAAATGTAGCGTTTACCATTGTTTTAGGTTATCTGATGCAGCCTTTACAACTGGCGCTGTACGTTCCGTTTGTTGATTTAGGGCAAACCATATTCCCGGTTACGCCCATCGCTTTCTCTTTAGACATCCTGTATGACATGTTCCGCACTAATTGGCTGGGAGCTCTGCAGCAGCTGTGGGTCGCAAACTTAGCGGGTATATTTGCTTGGGTTTTGTGTTTTATACCCTTCGGGATGTTGGTTTACTTTGTTAGCCGGAAGGTATTACAACGTGTGTTGCCACCAGCAACCCAGGAATAGCGTTTTAGGCCTTCTTTTCCAAAACTACGCTTAAAACAGTTTGTACTTTTAAAGCCTAAGCTCCTCAGTTATAGTCATTTATTTACAAGTTTAATTTACCTTTGATACTTAGAGCATGTTTAAATTTGTCTTTTGCGCTACAAACAGGCATCAAAAGAACCTGACTTCGCCTTTTTCTCTCACCATAGCGCTGCTATGTTGCTCAAAAAACGCTTCGTCAGAACCTTTCGCTTCCTGTTTTCGCCGACAAAATCAAAACTTAAACATGCTCTAATCAACAATCTCCGAAATATTACCTAAATGAAAAAAGCACTTCTACTTTCCGTTTGTCTTTTCTTGGCCACGTTTTCATTTGCTCAAAAACAAATAGCAACAGCCAAAGCGGGTGTAACGTACGGCAAAAAGACAACTGCTAAAAACGCCATTCAATTGAGCGAGCTTGCTAATAAATTTGAAACCGACTCTGTGTTTACCGGAAAAATTGAGGGTACGGTGGTTGAAGTTTGCAAGAAAAAAGGCTGCTTCATGAAAATTGCCCGCGCTGATGGAGCCCCTATTATGGTAAAATTTAAGGATTACGGTTTCTTTATGCCTGAAAATATTGTGGGTAAAACGGTGGTATTGCAAGGCACCGCCAAGGTAACTGAAACGTCCGTAGAGCGTTTGCAACATTTCGCGCAAGACGCCGGCAAAAGCAAAGAAGAGATTGCCGCCATCACCCAGCCCAAAACCGATATTGAAATTGTAGCCGATGGCGTTTTAGTCATTAAATAGAAAATTTTCTTTCTTAACAGAAAAGCCTTGTAGCAGTTGTTATTAACAACTGCTACAAGGCTTTTCTGTTTTCGGCCTGTTTTCTGAAAAGCAGGCCGAAAACAGGAATATTGAACAAGCATCAATTTGTATTTCTTGGTTTCTATCGGACCAAAGCATTTATGACCGTTCTCATGGAAGTTTTAATCAGTTTGTAATCATTGCTTCAAGTTTTGATATGCTAATACTTTTTAACTTTCAGCCCCTCGCGCAAATACCCTTGTAAGAGCAATACTCGCACGTTTCCAAGTCGTTGGTTTTTCGGATGGGTTCGGTGGGGTCTAACATGCGGAGAACTAAATCTTGCAACAAAAGCTCTGACGTTTGAATGAAATCTGCGGGAGCGCCCGCTGAATCCACAAATTTCAAGTCTGAGGTAAGTACGCCGGCGCCAAGGTTGCGGAAAGAGATAATGCCGGCCTCATAGGCATATTGATTTTGAGGAAGAGTGAGTAAGGGGCTTTCAAGCAGGCTGCCACCCTGCATTTCCTTCATTAAAATATACCGATAAAGCCAGAGTTGACGCACTTTGTCTAGGTGCCGATCATGCAGAAGAGTAGCTTCCACGTCTTCGGGATTAACTTTTAAACTATTGGCTTCTACTTTACCAGTTTTGTAATCTATCACACGGAGCGTATTGCCGTTTAAGTCAATTCTATCGGCTTTGCCGGCAATGCGCACGGGTATTTCCTCGCCGTTTGGCAACTGAACAGTTAAATCTGTGGCAAGATTTTTCTCTAGTTGCAAGATGGATAAAGGCAACTCGCCAGAAGTTTTTAAACCTTCTAAATACCGCGTGAGCAATTGGACGGCTACTTTGTAAAGAATTAAATTCATGCCTTGCTCCGGGAAACTGCCCTGCGCGCCCTGCATAAATTCATGCTTAACGCTGTCCGGCAAAACAGCCAGCATTTGGTCTATATCAACAATTTGCAACGGTCGGGCTTCGTCCGCAAAAGGCTTGAAAAACTTCTCCAACACTTCATGCACAATCGTTCCGAAGGTATCAGCGCCCACCAGTTCATCAATTTCCGCTACATCTTCTAACTTGGCAATCCGGGAGAAATAATATTGGAGCGAGCAGTTGACGTATTGGTTTAGTTGCGAGGGGTATAGCCCTTTGCGCAATTGTTCTTTAATTTTGCTCAGAACTTCTTCGTCTTTCTGAATAATGATATCGGGCTCATACGCTTTGGTGTCTAATTGCTCCACCACCGCAATCATTTCTCGGAAAGTAATATTTGAGTTTTTAAGGGCCAAATCATGTTGTAGTTGCAAGATAAACCTGCTTTTTTCTCCAGAACCGTAGGTGTCTGAAGGCAATACATACAGCAGATTTACGCGCTTAGCTCGCTGCAACAAACGGTAGAAGTGGTAAGACGTAATACTCTCTTGCTCAGTGTAAGTAGGTAACCCAAACATCTGCAACACGTCATACGGAAACAAAGAAGTTTGCTTGCGAGGCTGCGGGAAAATATTTTCGTTGACGCTTAAAATAATCAGGTTCTCAAAATCCAACGCGCGGGTCTCCAACATACCCATTACTTGGGTGGGCGAAATAGGTTCTCCGCTAAACGGTAACTTGGTATTGTTAATTTGCTCGTAGAGAAATTTCTTAAAACTACGCACCGATATTTTGTGTGTACGGCAGTCAAAAAGCGTGTCTAGCCGCTTTACGATGGTGTAAAGAATATAGAGATACTCGGTCTCAATCGGGGTTTCTTTTTCTATCTGGTAAATTTTACCCAGCGCATTTACCAATTGGTAGAGCGTGTCAATAAGGTCATTGCAATCATTCCAGGTCCGGAAAAGCGTAATAAACATGGGGTGCTCACGACCCAGTTTTATAATTTCCTCGGCAGTGAGCAATACGCTGTTGCGCGCCAGCATCTCGTTTAACACGTGCTGTATTAAATCCTGGTCTGTTTCACGGTCGGTTATTTCGTTGAGGTATTGATCATAGCGCCGCAAAAAAGGATGTTGCAGCAATTTGGTAACCGATAAATGATGGTAGCGGTTAATTTGGTAACCAGATTCGCTGGGCTGTACCACGCCGGTTAAATGCACTTCAAAAAGCAGGTCTATTAAGTTAAACAGCGGCGTGCCTTTAAAAGAAAGTCCCATGGTGACGTTGTAATCCGTGACCTCGTCAGAGATGGAATGCAGCACGGGTAGCAACAGCGTTTCATCGGGTAAGATGATGGCA
>JBBSSO010000308.1:0-3595 GCA_038241905.1 Cytophagales bacterium
GAGTTGAAGTAGGGTAAGTTACGTAAAAATCTGTTACGATGGTTGCGCCGCCGCCAGCAGAAAAAGCTAAGGATAAGGCTACTTAAATAAGAATGCGTTTTATGATGCGGAGTTTATGAGAGTAGCGTTTTTGTTGGCGGTGGTAAATGCCGTAATGGTCCAGGTCATCAATGCGGACTTCGCCGGAGGCGTGAATAATTTTTTGGTCTTCTAACAGTATTCCCACGTGCGTGATTCTGCCTTCCTCGTTGTCAAAAAATGCTATATCACCGGGTTTGGTGAGGGCTACAAAATGAACTTCTTCGCCGTGCGCAACTTGCTGATACGCATCGCGGAGAAGCTGGTGGCCGCAAACTCCGTACACCTGTTGGACAAATCCCGAGCAGTCAATGCCGAACACAGATTTACCACCCCACGCGTACGGCGCTTTTAAAAATTGGAGGGCAATCTTTTGTAAGAAATTTTCTTTGTAAGGCATCGTAGGGTTGCTGGCCCGGCCGTTGTAAACCATCCGTTCCTGCCCTACGCGCAAATTAATGCCGTCAAAAAAAGGTAAAACACTGCCCAACCCAATGGGCGTAACGCCGGCCGATGTGCTCACAGTTTGCACCAAATCAAGGGAACGCGGGTGTTTGGCTTCTTGCCATTCTTGAAAATACGTGGGCGAAACAGATTGGTGTTGCTTCAAATCCATCCAGCCTTCGTAGCCGTCAGCGGCGTTCCGGATAAACTGCCACTTATCTTGGGCCTGCAAAACCTCAAAACATTCGCCAAATACCAACTGAGATATTTGCTCACTTTTATCAGCCGGCTCGCGGCGCAAAGGCACCACACTTAAAGTACAAATCCCGAAGTTCAAGGTTATAATGGGCTAGTTTGAAAATTTGAAAATGTGCTAATTTGAAGATGCCAAGTATTGGGCAGAATTTGGTGCTTAAACGTACAATCGTTGAAACCCACCCCTACCCCTCCGAGGACGGCAGTTTTACCAGCAAACATATTGTTTAAAACTTCCTTGTGCTGGTTACCTGAATCTTAAAAAGCCTTTAGTTTAAGACCTTTCACCAATAACCTGTTTTAGGCCTGTTTTTCCAAAATCAGGCCTAAAACAACTAATAGCGCTCGCGGGCCATTTCGCGTTTTACGTCGCGTTCTTTTATGTCTTCGCGTTTATCGTAAAGTTTCTTGCCTTTCGCCAGGGCAATTTCAACCTTCGCGAAGCCTCTGTCTGAGGTAAATAACTTGGTTGGAATTATGGTCACACCTTGCTCCTGCAGCGCCTCCCGCATTTGCTTTAGCTCGCGTTTATTCAAGAGCAATTTGCGGTCTCGGGTGGGTTCATGGTTGTAATAAGTGCCTTCAGTATATTTAGCGATGGTAACCTGGTGCAGAAAAAGTTCTGTGCCATGGAAAGTGCAATAACCATCGCTCAGGTTTACGTTTCCTTCCCGGATTGATTTTATTTCTGTCCCGCGCAGCATAATGCCCGCGGTGTACTTGGCCAGAAACTGATATTCATACGAAGCTCTTCGGTTTGAAATATGCACCGATTTTTGCAGCCTGTCCTTCTCTTTTGTCTTCGCCATGTATTAATCTCTCCTGTTCGCCAAAAGTCGGGGTATCTTCTCTCTTTTCAAAATTTTCTATTCGGTTTGGCTGTTGGCAATTTTTTTAACTTCGCCTACTCGGCGATGGTGACGATTTTTAGTTACCCATTTGCACCATCGGGTTTACCCAAATTTTACATCGAAATAAATATAAAACGTTTTTGAGCTGTTTCCTGAAAAACAGGCCTTAAACCTCCCTTCGTTATAAACCCGTATTCACAAAACGAGCGGCACCCGGAAAATTCCAAATGCCGCTCGTTGTAAGGGGTATAATGTATTAATGACTGCCCGTAGAAGCGCCGTTTACTTGGCCTCCATCTTCTACGCTGACGTTTCCTTTGCGTCCGCCTTCGCCAGAAGGCATGCCTTCAATATCTGCTATGTTATCAATTGGTTGAAGAATGGTATCATTCAACGGCAATTTGCCAATGGCTTCCGGATTGCTATTAGCATCTTGTTTTTTATTCTGGTCTTTATTTTTTTCTTCTGACATATCCATATAATTTAAGTTAAACACTAGGTTTATTGATACGCAGATTTGGTCATTTGGGATTGGTTTAACATTAATAAACTTCTGTTTTAGGCCTGTTTTCTGAAAAATAGGCCTAAAACAGAAAGTCTTAGTAAAAGAACAGATAAGATATAAGAATAGCTGCAATGATACCCGCGAAATCGGCGATTAAACCGCACGTAAGCGCGTACCGCGTTCTCCGGATGCCTACGGAACCGAAATAAACCGCTAAGATGTAAAACGTAGTTTCCGTTGACCCTTGGATGGTAGACGCCACCCGGCCCACAAATGAATCTACGCCGAACGTGTTTATGGTTTCCACCATCAGTCCGCGCGCTCCGCTTCCGCTGAGCGGTTTCATAAACGCGACTGGCAACGCATCTACAAAATCAGTATTCATGCCGGTTAAACTCAAGAGATAACTCAAAGCATTAACTACCATGTCCATCGCGCCGGATACCCGAAACACGCCAATTGCTACCAAAATGGCCACCAAATACGGAATAATGGTAATGGCTACTGAGAACCCTTCTTTGGCTCCTTCAATAAAAGCGTCGTACACGTTCACCTTCCTGACCAACGCCAAGCTGATAAAGGAAACGATGATGGAAAACAAAATAACGTTGCTGGCCACTTGTGAAATAATGGCAATCTGCGTCTGCGGAATGGTGCTGAAGTAATAAATTAGTCCGGCAATAAAGAGCAGCATGCCGCCTAAATATGCTAGAATAACGGGGTTTAAAAGGTTAATGCGTTGGTACAGCGAGACGACAATTAAACCCACGGTGGTTGAGAAAAACGTGGTTAGCAGAATAGGAATGAAAATATCTGATGGATCTGCCGCGCCCAACTGCGCCCGGAAAACCATAATACTGATGGGAATAATGGTGAGGCCGGAAGTGTTGAGCACCAAAAACATAATCTGCGCATTGGAGGCCGTTTCTTTCTCGGGGTTGAGTTCCTGCATTTCCTTCATAGCTTTTAGACCCAGCGGCGTGGCGGCATTGTCTAAACCCAGCATGTTGGCAGAGAAGTTCATCAGAATTGACCCAAAAACGGGGTGGTTTTTAGGCAGTTCAGGGAAAAGACGGTTAAAGAACGGACCCACCATTTTGGCGAAAATAGCGATGATACCGCCGCGCTCTCCCACTTTCATTAAACCCAACCACAACGTCATAACCCCGGTTAAGCCCAACGAGATTTCAAAGCCGACCTTGGCGTTGTCAAACGTGCTGGTGACCATTTTCTGAAAAATTTCTACATCCTGAAAAAAGATGAGCCGGAACAGCGCAATGCAAAAAGCAATAATGAAAAAGCCTGCCCACAGATAATTTAAAACCATGTAGAAATAATGAGAGAATGAAAAAACGAGTGAAGAATTTGGTGATTCACCACTTAAATAGTTGAGGGAGATTTACGGCGAAAAATAACACTGGAAAGATACAAAGTCAAACTAGAAAACCACCTCGGCTAAAAA
>JBBSSO010000309.1:0-3579 GCA_038241905.1 Cytophagales bacterium
ACCTGTTTTAGGCCTGTTTTTTAAAAATTAGCCTTAAAACACCATCAGAATAGGGGAGAAGCATAGCTTTTAAATTAGAAAATACCGGACAGATTAGCGAGTTTAGACATAACTCTGTATTTAATGTGAATTAGGATTTAAACCCCGCAGCCAACCAATTTTTAGTGGGATGGTTTTTTCTGTTTTCGGCTTGTTTTCTGAAAAACAGGCCGAAAACAGCTTTTGGTTGTCGATGGAATTTATGAAAAACCAGTTCAGATTAAATGCATTACCTCTTTTTCATTGCCTGCTGAAAGGCAGCAGATTTCTGGTAACCTCTAAACTCTAAATCTTCAATAGCTTTTCCGGCCAAATCTGGCTGCAAGTTCACGGCTTTGTTTAGATTTTCAGCCATCATGTCTTCCTGTTGGGTCCGGGCCCCGATGATGGCTAATAAATAATACGTGCGAGCATCGTTCGGAAATTGAGTTAAGAGTTTTTGAGCCAGCGCGGTGGAGCCATCGTAATTCTCTTTCAAGAAATAAAGGAGCGTGCGGTTAAATTGAGCCGCGTAGCTATCGCCGGCGTAGGTAATGCTCCGGACGGCATCATCATACTGGCCTAATTCCATTTCCAAAGCGGCTTTGTCGGTGAATACTTGTTGCAACATCGGCAGTTTGCCGCCCAGTTTTACCGCGTAGTCATAAGATTGCATGGCTTCTAACGCATCGCCTTTTTGGTGGTGAGCCACGGCTAAGTTGTAAAAACGTTCGGCGGTAGGGTTGCGGTGCGCGGAGTACCGGAAATTGTGGATAGCGCTGGCCAACAAACTTTTACGTACAGCAGGTTTCACTTCTTTTTGGGCCTGTTCAAAATTCACCATGCCCAAGTTGTTCAACGCCTGCCACGTCATGTAGTTTTGAACAGTGGCCTCGTAAATCTTCTTTTTTTCTGCCAGCAGCGGCGTAAGCGAAGCCGCATATTCCATTTCTGCCGCCGTCAGCACGTCTGGGTTGGCGCGGTTCTGTACTATTTTCTTGGCCAACAAGTAAACTTCATACTCGCGGCGCGGGTTGGGCTTGTAATTGATGGTGGCTTGGGCATATCGCAACACCGGATAAACGTACATGTCTAGGTAATCATAAGACGGCAAATCCTGCAAGGCCTTCTCTTTTTGCGTAAAACTACCCGGCCCATTCACAATGGCCAAAATCTGCTGAACTTGATCTTCCGGCAATGCTGAGTCTTCAATCCGGCCCAGAAAAGCGTTCCAACTATAGCTAATGGCTTGTTTTTTAAATTCGATGGTGGATAAAGTGCTGGCGTAAGACTCAGTGTCAATCTTCTTTTTAATAAAGTTTTCCAGCGCCACCGCCCGGCGCATAGCCAAATTTTGCGTGCGGGCCTCCGCAGAGTCAGGCGACTGCGTGCCTAGAATTTCAATCTGCCGCGTTTTTGGATTAGTCTTTAAAAACTCGTCCAGCAACTGCAGATTGGTGCCCACGCCGGTACGCAAAGTAGCCAAGCCTTGGTCGTAAAAAATCATAAACTTAACCACGCCGCTATCGGTTTTCTGACCCTCATCGGGCACGTAAGCCGGCGAGTGAATGGTTTGGGTTAAGTAGGGCGTGGTTCTAATGCCTGGCGCTAGAATGATTGATTTGGTAAATTTTTTTCTCCCTTTGGGGTTGGTAACTACGCCTTGAGCCATCAATTGCCCCATCACTTTTGAGGGCGCGTACGCGATGGAAAAGGAGCGCTGCATAGTGGGTTTTCTGTCTACAAAGTTGTAGTTCCCAAAATCGAACGCCAAAGACCCCACGTGTTCTTCTACGCCTTTAATGGCTTTGTAATATATTCTGATGCCGTATTTGTAGTCATTGCGGAGCAAATTTGCAGGCAATTGGGCAGTTATTTCTACGGGCACTAACGGGCCGCGCACCATTAATACAGCAGGATCAACGGTGATTTTCTGTTGGCGTTCTGCTTTCTTTGCCATCCGGCTAAACGTACATCCGCTGGAAAACAGGACTAACAAAAGCAAAGCAAGCGCGTAAAAAGCCCAAGGGCCATGGGTCCGAAGAGACATATCTAATACTCAAGAAAAAACATATTTAACCTGTACTTTGCTTCAACCTCTTCCTTGAAAAATTATTTTTTTTGGTTTCTGGTAGCAGAAGGTACGCGTAAAAATACCTAACTTAGACTTCCTAATTTTAAAACCCATGAAACAGATTCAATATTTTCTGGAAAGCCAAGCGTTTGGGGTATGTACAAAACTAGGGGAAAAGCTGGGATTTGCCACCAGTAGCATCCGGCTGTATTTTATTTACCTTTCTTTTTTAACCTTCGGCTCGCCGGTTTTGCTGTATCTAGTGCTAGCATTTTGGCTTAACGTGCGCAAGCATTTACGCCGGGAACGGAGCACGGTCTGGGACGTCTAATTGCCTAAATTCATTTTTGCCTTTCACAAAATACTGCCAAACCACGCTCTTACCATACCAACCAGTCAGCTCTTTCGTAGCTTTTTTTGGTACAATGCTTTGCCGCCTGCTTTGGAATTGCGCCTTGGTTTTGAAAAAAGCTTGATGCGCTTCCCAAATGGCTTTTACCTGTTGTCTGTCGCCTTTAGCTAAAAACTGCGTAGCGGCTACTCCATCCAACATTAAGCGCGCTAATATTATCTTGCGCTGTTCTTTTACCGCTAGGTTTTTATATAGCAATAAAAGTCCGTTTCTAAAATTCAGAAAAGTTTTCTTGGGGTTAGCTTTGGGCAAGGTTCCGCCGCCCACGTGATAAATAGTGCTTTTACCGGTGTAATAAATTTGGTGCCCCAGGTTCTGCAATCGCCAGCAGAGGTCAATTTCTTCCATGTGCGCGAAAAAATCCTTGTCTAGTCCTTCCGCTTGCCAGAAAGCCGATGAACGCACCATCATGCACGCGCCGGTTGCCCAAAAAACTGGAATTTCATCATCGTACTGACCCAAATCTACCTCCAGCGTATCAAACAAACGGCCGCGGCAAAAGGGGTAGCCGTGCTTATCTAAAAAACCACCTGCGGCCCCAGCGTATTCAAAATGGCTCCGCCGATGATAAGATTTTATTTTGGGCTGGCACGCTGCAATAGTAGAATTGTTCTCCAAAAGCCTAACCATCGGCGAAAGCCAATTAGGCGTTACCTCTACATCAGAATTAAGGAGAACGTAATAAGTAGCTTCTACGTGGTGCAGTGCTTGGTTGTAGCCTTCGGCGAAGCCGTAATTTTGGTCTAACTCCAGCAGCCGCACTTCCGGGAAATGCTGTTGCATAAAGTCCACAGAATCGTCGGTAGAAGCGTTATCGGCGACAATTACTTCTGCCGCGGGGCTGTTTTCTAATACTGTTGGCAAAAACTTTGAAAGCCAAACACGGCCGTTCCAGTTTAGAATAACTACGGCAACGGTGGCAGAATTATAGTCCAAAATTGCTAAGGTCTAAGCCCGGGATATTAGGAAGTAGACCTTCCGTGTTTTTCTTAAGTTCCTCTTTGCCTTTTTCACCGGCCTCGTCCATCGCTTTATTCACGGCTGCCACCACTAAATCGGCAAGCATTTCTTTATC
>JBBSSO010000310.1:0-3576 GCA_038241905.1 Cytophagales bacterium
GGATCAGGCGTTTGGTAATCTTTCAATTGCAAAATACCTTCGTCTACCACAGCCAGAGTTACCTGCGCGTTAGATGCTGTTTTTACCGTTATGCGCTGCGTTCTTTTAGAGCGAGTAAGTTCAGGTGCGGTAAGAACTACGCTTAATTTGGTTGATTTCTCAGTCACCTGCAGCGGTACAAAGCCGCGGGCAATGGTTAAAGGCAAGCGACTGTCCTTAATTTCGCGCAGCGCGATGGCGGAAATATAAATAGTAGGTAAATGATCTAACTCAATGGGCAAGGTAAGCGAGGCAGCTTTTTTGTCGGTTTTTAGATAATGATACGTCAAGACTTTGTTCTGCTCCACCGTAACCAAAATCTTACCAGCAAAAGGAGCTTTAAACAAAATCTTGGCTTTGTCACCTACTTCGTATTCTTCCTTGTCAAGGGATATATCTACTTCACCTTCATTGCTCACTTCAAAAGAAGTATTCTCGGTGTCGCCCCATCCGTAGGCGTAAAAGCGCTGCGATACATAATTATAAGCTCCCGGCCGCATTACCCTTAATTCATACTCCCCGGAGGTAATAGGAGTAAAAGTAACCGGCGCTCCACCTGCCGGAAGAGCTATTTCTGTGTTCATGAGCACGGTTTCTTTTCGTTGCGCATTGTAGCCGTAGTTTCCTGAATTTCGCTCAATCACGGATTGATACGAGTAGCGGACCAGTTGCACCCGCGCGGTGGCCGCTACGGGTTTTCCTTGGCGGTTCAAAGCCAAAAGTGGCACCTGCATCGCGCGGCGCGTGCTTACATAAGAGTCAAATTGCCGGATGCCGTAAAAAACGGATTGCGTGTTAACGGTAAACCGATTCAAGCGATTTACAGGCCGTCCGGTCTCATCAAAAACCGTGGTAAAGATGGCACCGTCTAGTTGCCCAGCGTCTTTTAAGTTATTTAATTGAAACACTTCTTGGCCTTTGCCTTCGTCATCGGTCTGACCTTGGCGCACGCTGGTTTGCAGGGTTTGGTCACCGGAGCTGGCAATTTCAAAATTATACTCAGGGTATTTTTTAGCTTCAAACGCTTTCTTTTTCAGGCTCAATTGCACCTCGTAATTTCGGTTGGCGGCGGGCGGGCCAAACAGGTTTTGGGCTTTTAAATTTACGCGGAGCGCTTCCCCAGAACGGAATTCGTTTTTGGGGAGAACGGTGGTTACTTTTAGACGGTCAGGCATGAATTCTTCCACGCCAATTTTGCGGGAGTTAAGCAATACATCGTTGCCAGAATAAACCTCCATCGTATAGGTGCCCGTTACGGCCGATGTAGGCAAAATAAACTTAGTTTCGTGGGCGCCTTGCTGATTTAAAATACCTTTCTGGCTGCGGTATTCTTTGCCGTTGGGCAGCAATAATTTCAGTTTTACGGGTGCGTCTGCCACGGTTTCCCAAGTGGGCGTGCGGACCACGGTGTTCACATAAACTGTGTCGCCGGGGCGGTAGAGGTCGCGGTCGCCGTACACGAAAGCGTCATATTTAGCATCGGCTAGGCGTTTACCACCTACTTCAAACCGAGAAATATTGACTTGCGTTTGCTCATATGGCAAGTAATTAAAGTCATCTTGTAAGCGAGCCGTAATGAGCGCAATTTTAAAACCGGGTGCAGTATTTTGTAGCTCCTTGAAATGAGCCACGCCATCCTTGTTAGTAGTAGCTTTTTGGACTGTCTGGTTGTTAGTACTAATTAGCCGAATTTCTACGCCATTTAAAGTATAACCGTGGCGGATGGAATTGGCAAAAACCATAAGGTCGTTTTTGCCTTGTTTGGCAATAAGTCCTATGTCTGAAACGGAAATAATTTTGGAATCTTTCATCCAATTTTTCTCCGTGCTAGCCACATTTAAAACATAGAGGCCTTTGAACTGGCTGTCAAAATCAAGGTCAGCGAGGTCTAAATTAAGGAGATGGGTTTTGCCATTTTTTTGAAGACTATTCACATCATATTGTCGCTCATAAATGATTTTGCCGTTGGTTTCGCCCACTTCATACGCAGAGCTTTCATGGTATTCATCGGCTATTTCGTCATAAAAACCATCATACGTTTTGCCGTCTTGTAGAAACCGGAGAATGTTGTTTTCATACACCCGGCCAATGCTAACGTTGATGCGCGGTACTTGATCTACCTGCAAAGCAATATTGCGGGCACCTTCGCTGCTGAGATAAATACTTTTTTGGTGCACAAAAGACAGATTTGGGTGGGTATTTCTAAACGATACCGGATGCTGGTAATTTTTACCCAAAGGCTCACCCACCACACCGCTTAAATCGCGGGAAACGGTAAGCGAATAGGTGTCGGTGCCGCCTAAATTTCCGCGTAAAACCAGGCCGTTCGGGAGCCGTTCCACGGTAAAATCGCGGCGCGGGTCTAGGGTAACTAAAGACGCCAGGTCTGGGTTGGTAACGGGCTGCGAGGTAAGGATGTAAATGCTTTCTTGGCCTTCTTCTAGCAACGGAACTACTTCTGTTACTAGCATTTTGCGTTGGGTCAGCAAGGGCACTTTCTGCGCCATTGGTTTTTTAGAGGCAAAGGTGCTGCCCGCCAGCGTAAGTCCTTTTTTAATGGAAACTTGCAGCGGCTGCGGGTTGGTTTGGTTCTGATCGGTTCTTTTTACTTTTAAAGTTAGTTGGTCGCGGTTGCTGCTGCTCAGTTCAAAGGGCAATTCTTTTTTTCCTTGGCTCACGGTTAGTAAATCGCGCAGGGCGGCGAAAGGAACCGGGTAATTGAAATCAAGCACCAAGCTGGCTTCCAGCTGATTGGGGTTGTTTTCATTGCGCACCCAGTAGCTCTTAGCCGATTGCAAGTCTAGGTAAGGCGTATGGAAATTTACCTCTTGCCCAGCCGGGATTTTATAATTGTCAATGGCGTGGCGTGTTAAATTTTTTGTGAGGGACGCCACGTAATCTGTGGATGGCGCGAAGGGTTGCGAAGGTGAAAAAACTAATTCATCGGGCGCAGTCCATTTAAATTTACCGGCAATGGCCGGGGAAAAAGTGATGTAATTAACCGTATCCCATTGATTTAAAAGGGAATCTGGGGCCAACTCTTTGTCAAACGTAAAGACCAGGTTTTGCTCCTGCGCTATTTGGTTGGTGAAGTTTTTTTCTGTGAGGCGCAATTCATCGCTTTTGCCGCCGCAACTAGCTATCAAAAGCAGCAAAGCCAAGGGGAGAATATTCCAATAAATGCGGGAAAAGAGGAGGCTCGCCAAGAATTTCATACAGATAGCAACAAGAAAATTCAATTTATAAACATACAATTCTTTTACCCATTGTAGCTGTAGGAGCAGTATTAATCTTGGTGCTGGGCTTTTATTTCCCTTGAAAGCATTGCTAGATAATTTGCCACAATCAAAGTAGAAACCATAAGTTGTTTTAGGCCTATTTTTGAAAAAACAGGCCTAAGAGCATGTTTAAATTTGTCTTTTGCGCTACAAACAGGCATCAAAAGAACCTGTCTTCGCCTTTTTCTCTCACCATAGCGCTGCTATGTTGCTCAAAAAACGCTTCGTCAGAACCTTTCGCTTCCTGTTTTCGCCGGCA
>JBBSSO010000311.1:0-3573 GCA_038241905.1 Cytophagales bacterium
ACCGGCAAATTCCGCTTAGAAACCGGGATGTTTAATCCCTTGCTAGGCAAATCTTACGGCGAGATCTCAGACGAGAGCCGGAGCATGCACAAAAGCCAAGGTTTTGGCAGTAGCAGCAGTCGGGGAGAGGCGCCAGAATATCTTCAACTACTAAAAGGCGATTTTCCGAAAACGGATTTATTACAAGGCGTTAACACTACTTGGAGCAGGATAAAAGGCGGCATGGCCGTGGGCAAATTGTTGCAGCAAGCTTTAAAACAATATAACCCGGCTAATCCGGCTTCGGTGGTTCCTGTTTTGTTGCAGGCTCACAAAGCTCTTTCAAAATTACCCGATTCTGGGTGGAAAAAAGTTAAAGAACAAGAACTGAATGCCGCAATTAAAGCGTGTTTGGGTTTGTTTTTAGAAGCATCAGCGCAAGAAAATTCTGCTTCTCCGGGGCAAAAAGTCAGCTGGCAGCTAGAGGCAGTGAACAGATCTCAAGTTCCCGTTACGTTGGTCATAGTTACCCTCGGTTTTAACAACCAAGATTCGCTGATACAAACCACTCTAGAACCAAACAAACCCTTGATTTGGCGCGCCTCTGTTGTTATTCCGGATTCAACGCCTTTCTCCCAGCCGTATTGGTTACAGAAACCGGGCACGACGGGTATGTTTCGGGTTGACGTGCAACAGGATATTGGGCTAGCCCAGAATAGAGCGGCTGCACAAGTAACGTTTCAGGTGTTGGTGCAGGGGCAAACTCTGGCCTTTACCCAACCAGTCAGGTACAAGCGAACCGACCCCGTAGCCGGCGAGCTTTACCAGCCTTTTGAGATTACGCCGCCGGTATTTGTTGATTTGTCAGAAAAAGTTTACCTCTTTACCAACGCCCAACCCAAGCCCGTAACCGTGCGCGTGCGAGCAGGCCAGGACGCCATAAAAGGTCAGGTATCGCTGCAGGTACCAGTTGGTTGGCGCGCAGAACCCGCCTCGGCGCCAGTTTCCCTCGGCCGCAAAGGCGAAGAAATAGCTGTCACCTTTCAAGTATTTCCCGGAAACGCTGAGGTAGAAGGCGAATTAACCGCTACCGTTAGCGTAGCCGGACAAACGTACACGCAAGGTCTTAAAACGATTGAATATCCCCACATCCCAACCCAAACGCTGTTTCCCAAGGCCGTGGCTAAATCCGTTAAGATGGATTTACAGCGAAAAGGCCAGCGCATTGGCTACCTCATGGGCGCCGGCGATGAGATTCCGGCCAGTTTGGAGCAGGTAGGTTATGACGTAGAGTTGCTACAGGTAGAGAATTTAAACGCCGCTCAATTAGCCAAGTATGATGCCGTGGTGGTGGGCGTGCGGGCTTATAATACACTAGATCGGCTGCAATTTCAGCAGCCGCAGCTTATGCAATACGTGTTCAACGGCGGCACGCTGCTGGTGCAATACAACGTGAGCCGGGGCTTAGTAACGCCGCAGCTGGGACCTTATCCGCTGGAACTTTCCACCGACCGCGTAACCGTAGAAGACGCGCCCGTGAGGTTTTTGCAACCCAACCATGCAGTTTTAAACACGCCCAATAAAATTACCGAAGCAGATTTTAAGGGCTGGGTGCAGGAGCGCGGCCTGTACTTCCCCAGCAAATGGGCACCCGAATATCAGGCCATTTTATCATCTCATGACCCCGGCGAAAGCCCCAAAGACGGCGGTTTGCTAGTGGCTAAATACGGCAAAGGATACTACATTTACACGGGCTATTCGTTTTTCCGGGAATTGCCAGCCGGAGTTCCGGGCGCTTACCGACTTTTCGTTAACTTACTTTCTATCGGTAAATAGCGTTTTAGGCCTATTTTTGGAAAAACAGGCCTAAAACACATTTTTTACATCGGCGGCTGCCGAAGAAAAAGTAGACGACCCGGATAAAAATTGCTTGATAAACCATCGATAGAAATTCAAAAACTTTAACCGAAACGCTGCCCATGAAACCAGGAGACATTGATCCACCGCCGTTTTTCAAGAAGTGGCGCTCCATGTACTGGCTGGTGCTGGGCGTGTTGGCGGCACTCATTGTTATTTTTTACGGCATAACCCAGTATTACGCATGAGCCAGATTGATTGGGTGGTTTTGGTGGGCACCATCGCGTTTATTGTGCTCTACGGCGTTTGGAAAACCCGGAAAACCAGCAACATGGCAGGCTATCTAAAAGCCGATAATACCGAGCGCTGGTGGATGATGGGACTCTCCATAATGGCCACCCAGGCCAGCGCCATCACGTTTCTTTCTACGCCAGGGCAGGCGTTTGAAGACGGCATGCGGTTCATCCAGTTCTATTTTGGTTTGCCTCTGGCGATGGTAGTGCTCTCCATTACGGCCATCCCAATCTATTACCGGCTCAAAGTTTTCACCGCGTATGAGTACCTAGAAACTCGTTTCGATTTAAAGACCAGGTCGCTGGCGGCCTTGCTTTTTTTGCTGCAGCGTGGGCTTTCTACCGGCATAACTATCTACGCGCCGGCCATTATTTTATCAGCCATTTTGGGTTGGAATTTAACGGCTACTATTTTATTTATTGGCGTAGTTGTAACGTTTTATACCGTGGTAGGCGGCACCAAAGCCGTAAGCCAAACCCAGCGCTTGCAGATGGCCGTTATGTTGGGCGGCATGTTGGTAGCTGCCGTAGTTGTCGTGCGACTTTTACCAGCGGAAGTCGGTTTTCCGGATGCGATGGTGGTAGCCGGAAAGCTGGGCAAACTGAACTTGGTTGACCTAAGCTTTAACCCCAGTGACCGCTACAACCTTTGGTCTGGCCTTATTGGCGGCTTTTTTCTAGCTCTTTCATACTTCGGAACCGACCAAAGTCAAGTGGGACGGTATTTGGGCGGCGAGTCCATCGCGCAAAGTAGGCTGGGCTTGCTCATGAATGGTCTGGTGAAAGTACCCATGCAATTCCTTATTTTGATGGTTGGTGTGCTGGTTTTTGTTTTTTACCAGTTCCATCAGCCGCCGCTGTATTTTAACCAGCAACAAGCCGCCAAAGTCATGGCTTCTGACCAAGCCCCGGCTTGGCAGCAATTGGAAACCCAAAGCACCGCTGCATTTCAAGAAAAACGCACCGCTGCCCTCGCGATGGTAGCCGCGCATCAGGCCGGAGATGAAGCCGGAGTAGATCGCGCGGCGGAGGTGGCTCTTAAAGCCGAGGAAACTCGCAAAGACGCTCGCTCTCAAGCGCAGGTTATGGTAAAAAATCAGAACAGCGGCGTTGATTTAAGAGACACGGATTACGTGTTTTTGACCTTTATTACCCAGCAATTGCCGGTTGGTTTAATTGGTTTGCTGTTAGCAGTAGTGCTTTGCGCGGCCATGGGGAGCACTGCATCGGCGTTTAGCGCCTTGGCAACTGCTACGGTAGTTGATGTGTACCGGCGATCCATTAAGAAGGACGGCTCTGATCATCATTATGTGGCCGCGTCGCGGTGGTTTACGGTAGGTTGGGGCGCTGTTTCCATCTTTTTTGCGCTGTTTGCTTCGCAGCTAGAAAATTTAATTCAGGCGGTTAATATTTTAGGTTCTTTGTTTTACGGAACCATGCTGGG
>JBBSSO010000312.1:0-3567 GCA_038241905.1 Cytophagales bacterium
AGTAAAATCTTGGGCAGTCTTAACAAATCAAAGCAGATTGAGATTGAATAATGACCCAAACGCCTCCCTCAGATTCATCGTTTAAAAATATATTAACCCAAGAGCAGGAAGCCTTGCTTGATCTGTATCTTCAAAACCTGGATAATTTTTTTCAGAACCAGAAAGACGCCGCTAAAATTCAGGTGGAGATTGAAACCCTACACCTGAAAAAGATATTGTCGGCATGATGGATTTTATGCGGTCGCTGCGGGGTTTGAAGGATGAAACGGCCACTCGCCAAGTGGTGGGCGGCGCACCGGTGGGGTTTGGCTTGCAGGAGGTAGAATTCATCAAGAGTTCTAACCTTCGCCTTTCTTTGTTACAAGATTTAGCCAACCGGTACGGCGCTACGCCCCATGCCACTAAATTGAAGCAGGCGTACCAGAAAACCAAAAGCATTCATTCTTTTTTGGTGACGAAGAAGAAAGTACACGTCTTAGAAATGTTCCATCTTCAGCACACGGATCATTTCATTGCTACGTTTACCATTATTTTAGAAACGTACCTAGACCATAACCCAGTCCCGCGCCAGACCTCTGCTTCTTCTGCGGGCCAAGCAAGTTCGCCTACGCCTAGGCGGGTGGCCAAGGCTCAAGATTTACCGGAGATGATTAAACCGCTCAAAACCCATGGGCAGTTTTTCCATGGCACCGAAAGTCGTGCCCCCGTGCCTCGGCTTTACGCGCCAGATATTTCCATTAATACGTTTGAGAACATTACCTTTTTACATGAAAATGCCGAGGGGCAGCTGGTAGCGCATCACGTGGGCGCGACGTCATCTCCGGAGGAGAAAGATGTTTTTCTGCAGCACGTCAGTTCCCGCCTGGGGCTGGCGCAGCTTACTTACGTTGGAAACGCGCACCTCACCATCCCGAATAGCAGCGGTATTACACCCACCGGCATGGTGCCCATCATTTATTGGGAAGGGTTTCGGTACGCGGTTAACCTAAATGACTACCGCTTGTTTCCGGTTGGGGTATTTAGGAAATAACAAGAAAGTGCTTTCTTTTTCCTCGGATATAAATATTATTGTTTGAGGTACACCCGGAAAGTGGAGCCTTTCTCAAGGTCACTTTCAACTTCAATGCGGCCGCCAGCATTCCGGACAATCTTCCGGACCATGTACAGCCCAATACCGGAGCCTTCCACGTGGTCATGAAACCGCTGGAACATGGTAAAAAGCTGTTCTTGCTGGTCTACGTTCATGCCCAGTCCGTTGTCTTTTACGCTTAAAACTACCAAATTTTTTTCTACAGTACAGGTCAGTTCAACTAAAGGTCGGCGTTCTGGCGAGTGGTATTTAATGGCGTTAGAAAGAAGGTTGTAAATAATACTGCGCAGGTTTTTTTCTGAATAATGGATGATAGGCAAACTCGCTTCGTCCATTATTAAGTGGGCTTTAGATTCTGTCAGCATAGAATCTAGGTCCAGTAAGACATCATGCACCACTTCGGCTACGCTTACGGAAGTAGATTTTACTATGTTTTCGTTTTGCAGTTTGGTGATTTCAGTGAGGTTGTCAATGGTTTTCTTGAAACGTTCAATAGCTCCCTGCATCATGTCCATGATATAATGCACGTCAACTTGTGCCGACTCCTTGGCTGGCAGTTCCAATTTTAATTCGCGCAGCAGGGCTTCAATGTTGTGGATAGGAGTTTTTAAATCATGCGAGGCAGTGTACACAAAATTATCTAAGTCTTCAATTACGTGCAGCAAGTGAGCATTGGTTTCCTTTAGTTTTTCTTGGGTTTCTTTTAGGTCAGATAAATCTATAAAAGAACCTAGCACCCGGTGGGGCTTTTGATTTTCGTTCTTTAAAAGGTAAGCGCGGTTGTAGAGGAACGCAAAAGATCCATCGGCCCGCCGTACTCTAAACTCGTCTACCCATTGATCTAGGCCGGTATTAATTGCGCGTTTAAAGCTTTTGGTTACTCTTTCTTTGTCTTCTGGGTGAATTTTGTTAAACCAGGCGTTAATGGTATTGCCCAATTTTTCTAACGTATAGCCCAGCACAACATCCAGAGATTCACTCCACCAGACCTTGTTGGTGGTAAGGTCCCAATCCCAGATAACATCATTGGTGACCATAGATACCATCCGGAAGCGCTCTTGGCTGGCACTTAATTGCAGGGTGCGTTCGACTACGCGCTTTTCAAGTTCATCATTAAGGCGGCTGAGTTCTTCTTGGGCGCGTTCCAGCTCTTCGTAGGCCAGCTGGATCTTTTCTTCGATTATTTTTTTATCGGAAATGTCTCCCATCGTAATGGTGAGGCCATCACCCATTTTGGCGGCGGCAATTTCATACCAGGCCCACTTACCATTAATTTCCAGGTTCTGCTCTTCGTGCAAGGGCAAATTTTCATCCACTACGTGCACCATTTTGTTGAACAGGCCGCTTTTCTTAAGAAATGGCATTTGAACCTGAACACTTTTTTGGAGAATTTCTTCTTGACGCGTTTTCAGCAACTGCTCTGCTTGCTGGTTTAAAAGGCTCCAGGTAAAATCAATAATCTGCCCTTCTTTGTTACGGGTGGCCACCAAGGCAATGATGCTATTTAGACTGCTGTTGAGCACAGCCTGCACCAACTGGGAAAGTGCTTTAAGGGTGGTTACTTCTGCAAAGCTCAGGACTACGCCATCTTTCTGATGGTTTTGCTTTAGGTACGGAAGAATTCGCATTAAAAAAGTGCGGCCATCTAAAGTTTCTACCTCCCTTTCCATTTCAAGGGAGGTTTCGTTCACATGTTGGATGTCTTCAAGCCAACTCTGGTGTTTTAGGTTATGCGAAACTTGATGAATGGGCTTACCCACGTCAAGGCCAATAATATTAATCTGGTCTTTAATGGCGGGAGAGAATTTGCGGATAACTAGATTATGACTTAGAAATAATTGCCCATTGTTTGAGCTTCGGATGTAGTTATCTAGGTCTTCGTTCAGTTCTTGTAATTCGCGTATTTTAATCTGGTGTTCTGCAAGAACCGTTTGCAATTCCTCTTTGGTAGACTGTATTTCTAGGGTGGCGGCGCTTAAATCTTGCGCGGTTGAACGCACCGTTTTCTGAGCTTTTTTTAATTCTGTCCCTAACGTAGAAATCTGCTGAAAATGCTCCGATTCAGTTTCTAAAGTAGCACCAACCTGCGGTTGATTCGCAGATAAGCTGTCGTTTTCTAGTTCCTGCATTAGAATTAAAACCACTTTGGGCCCGCCTTCTTCCAAAGTTATCGGCTTAAAAGTCAACTGAATCATCTGGTCATGTTCCGCTTTCTGGATTCTTATCTGGCGCTTGACCGTATTTTGGAGTTTAAAAACTTTACCAACCTCCGCGCTAAGAACACCAGCCAAATCCTTATCCACTATTTTGAGCAGACTAGGTTGAAGGCTAGGAAGGGGCAATTGTATGAAACGACTAAAATCGCCTATGCTGTGTAGTATCTTAAAATTCTCGTCTACAAAAAGTCCGGCGGTGTTAAATTCCTCAGAAAAAGCTTCTAAATATTGCTGGTTCCTATTGTGCTGCAGATTGCTGGA
>JBBSSO010000313.1:0-3545 GCA_038241905.1 Cytophagales bacterium
ACGTGGTCTCCTAAAGAAAACTCGGCCATGCGGTGGTAACATTCCGGATCAGTTTGGTCAATTAAGGCCAAAGGCCGAAGCATGGGCGTACCATTCGTAGTATATTGCCAGAACGTGGAGTACAAATAAGGCAGCAATTGGTAACGCAACTCAATAAACTGCCGAGCCAAAGACGTAAAAGGCTCACCAAAAGACCAAGGTTCCTGATCGGCGTGGTCTCCGGAGGAATGGGTGCGACAGAACGGATGAAAAATGCCCAGTTGCAGCCAGCGGATGAATAATTCGCCATCAGGGGTTTCAATAAAACCGCCAATGTCTGAGCCAACAAAAGACATGCCCGAGATGCTCAAACGCTGGCATTGAATGTTGGCTAGCCACAGATGATCCCAAGTAGCAATGTTGTCTCCGGTCCAGCCCGAGGCAAAGCGCTGCACCCCGGCGTACCCTGAGCGCGTAATGGTAAAAGGCCGGTTGGGGAAGTTGAATTTCTTAACGCCATCATAGGTAGCGCGCGCCATTTGCATGCCGTAAATATTGTGCGCTTTGCGATGGCTGCACGGCTCACCGTCAAAAGAATGGCGTACATCTTTGGGAAACGTACCAATCTCAAACACGGCGGGCTCGTTCATGTCATTCCAAACACCCATTACGCCGGTCTCCATCAGGCTTTCAAACAAACCAGACCACCATTCGCGGACATCGGGGCGGGTAAAATCTGGGAAGTGGCAGAGGCCGGGCCAAACCGTTCCTTTGTAGAGCGGACCATCGGCGCGCCGACAAAAATAATCATGCTCAATGCCTTGTTGGTACACGTGGTAGTTGGGGTCTATTTTAATGCCGGGGTCAATAATAACCACGGTTTTAAAGCCGTCTTCTCGCAGTTCTTGCACCATGCGCTTGGGCTCCGGAAAATGGCTTTTAGACCAGGTAAAGCACCGGAAACCTTCCATGTAATCAATGTCAAGATATAGCGCATCGCATGGAATCTGACGGTCCCGGAAAGCTTTCGCTAGGTCTTTTACAACGTTTTCGGGGTAGTAGCTCCATTTGCACTGGTGGTAACCAAGCGCCCAAAGTGGCGGCAATTCGGGCGTGCCCGTGAGAAGGGTGTATTTCTGTACTACTTGAGTAAGCGATGGCCCGTAAATAAAGTAATAATCCATGGCGCCGCCTTGGGCCCAAAAACTAGTTATTTCTGGGCGCTCGCTGCCAAAATCAAAATAAGACCGGAACGTGTTGTCAAAGAAAATGCCGTACGCGTTCTTTTGGTGCAAGCCCATGTAAAAGTTAATGTTCTTGTACAACGGGTCAGAGCCTTTGGTATAGCCGTACGTGTCAGCACCCCAGTTCTCAAAGCGTTTGCCGCGCATGTCCATGTTTTCGGCTTTGTCGCCTAAGCCGTAGAAATACTCGCGCGGGCGGGCAAACTTACTCATCTTCACAATCTCGCCGCCAAATTCTTGGTGGTCTTGCCAATGGAAACCTTTCTCGTCTTCAATGAGTACTTGGCCAGATTTATCTAGAACGCGGGTGCGCAGCCCTTTTTTGCTGACGGTGCAAATGAGGTCTTTGGTAGTGACGCGGTAATGGTCGGCTAGTTCTTTTACTTTTATTTTAACGCCCTCGCTAGGTAAAGCCGGGTCAATCGCGTAGGAAAAATCCCGGCCAAAATCGCCTTGAGCGGCATAGGTAAACCGGAGCGTATGTGCCGCCGTGGCAGCTATCCGGAGGGCTACTAAGTTGTCACAATTGAATTGGACGCAAGAGAAGTCTGTGGTAACCTGGGTAATTAAGCCGGCGAAATATTCTTCGTGCTTAACGCCCAAATCATTAATCATGTAATTGGTGTCCTGTATAGAATCGTCCATTAGAATAGGATGGTAAAAGCAATAAGGTGGCAAAAAAAAGCCCTCCAAGAGGGATGGCAATTATAGAAACATGTCCTAACTGGTTTTCCTATTTAGGACATATAAGGGCAAAGAAGCAAAAAAATACAGAGATTTACCTCTACTATAATTCCTGAGCAATTACTTTTGGGGGGATTAGCCTTATATTGGGCTTTCCGGAAAAGGAGATTCGCGTAATGATGAAAAAATTAAAGGTTTTAATGCTAGGTTGGGAAGACCAACCAATATTGAATGGGGGAGTGGGTAAAGCGTGCTTTCATATTGCCGAGGCGCTGGCCAAAGAGGTTGAATTGACCATGATAGTGCCCCAAACCGAAGCCAAAGAACTGGAGCGCCACGCCCAGGTAGTAGGGTTGGACCAGTTAGATTTAGCCGAGATTAAACAAGCCCCAACTACGGAAACCTTTGAACGCTTCGCCAGTACTCACCGCGTACCCGCCAGCCTTTTTCCGTATGAAGATGTCGCCATCAGCTCAGCTGAAGTAGAAAAATCTCTTACTCAGAATATCACTTCTTTTGTAGCCGATGCCCACGTTAGTTCAAATGCATCTTCTACTAAAACAACACCCGAGATTGAACTGGCGACGATGGCCAAGGGAACGCGTAATTTTGAAGTGATTCAATTTGCCCGGTATGCGGCTCGCATTGCATCGCACAAAGAAATTGATGTGGTCTATGCCCATGACTGGATGACGTTTCTGGCGGGGATAGAAATAAAAAACCAACGCAAAATTCCGCTGGTTTTACACGTACACAGCCTTTCTTTTGACCGCCAAATAGGCGATCCGGTGGGTTGGGTGTATGAGCTGGAAATAAAAGCTATGCAGCAAGCCGACCTGATTTTGGCGGTAAGTGAACGTACTGCCCAGATGATTATCAAGCGCTACGGCGTGTCTTCTAAAAAAGTGAAAGTGGTATACAACGGCTGCTCAGACTGTGACCCGCAACCCGCCGCCAAAACAGCCGCCAAACAAGTTGCTTTTCTGGGCCGGATGGTCTCGCAGAAAGGGCCTTTGCAGTTTCTTAAAATTGCGAAACAAGTGATCGAGCAAGACCCGTCGGTACATTTTGTGATGGGCGGCCACGGTCCACAATTAGAAGATGCCCGGGAGCAATGCCAGAAAATAGGCTTGGAAAATGCCGTTTCGTTTACAGGGTTTCTTTCACCAGACAAAGCTCAGGATTTGTTGCGGTCGTCGGGCGTGTACTGCCTGCCGGCTTTATCGGAGCCGTTTGGTTTATCGGTTTTAGAGGCTACGCAAGCAGGTTTGCCCGTAGTTATTAGCAAGCAAACCGGCGCCGGCGAAGTTTTACCGCTGGCCAGCGTATCTGATTATCATGACATTGACGGCATGGCAGACCAGATTCTTGACCTTTTAAAGGACTCCAAACACCGCAAAAAGATGGTAGAAGCCAACCAAAAAGCCGTTAGCACTTTCACTTGGGAGGCAACTGCTAAATTGGTTTATCAAGCCTTGCAGAGCGCTATTAAATAAGTATTTAATAGAGAAGAAATTAGCTTATGTTTTAGGCCTGTTTTTGGAAAAACAGGCCTAAAACACAAGCTAATTTTATTTTAGGGTAAAAAATTATTTGCAACTCAACTTTGCTGGATAGCGGTGGGTTTAAACCCACCGC
>JBBSSO010000314.1:0-3543 GCA_038241905.1 Cytophagales bacterium
AAAAACAGCCCTAAAACAGGCAATTCATGTAGGGACAGGGCTCGACCTGTCCTAGGCGCTGGCG
Source organism: Cytophagales bacterium (assembly GCA_038241905.1). Lineage (GTDB taxonomy): Bacteria > Bacteroidota > Bacteroidia > Cytophagales > Hymenobacteraceae > Nibribacter. Next base: position 65 of record JBBSSO010000314.1, read on the forward strand.
GGAGTAATTGGTTGGCTATGCAACAATAAAATTCAGGCTGCATTTTTTTTTGGCTGGCGTGTTTGGGGCGGCAAGCGGGTGGGACAGGGCTTGACCTGTCCTTTGCGCTGGCGGGAGTAATTGGTTGGCTATGCAATAATATAATTCAGGCTGCATTTTTTTTTTGGCTGGCGTGTTTGCGGCGGCAAGCGGGTGGGACAGGTCGCGACCTATCCCTACTGGATCAGGAATGCGTATCAGCAAAAGCTGTTTTAGGCCTGATTTTCTAAAAATAGGCCTAAAACAAAGAAAGCAGCCGTTGGGGCTGCTTTCAAAAGTCTTGTATCTTATGTCTTGCGTCTTGCGTCTAAAATCTAAATCAGATGTTTTTTATTCTTCACCATGTCATAGAGCAATTCGCGGGCGCGGTGCAATTGGGCTTTAACGGTGCCTAAAGGAGCGCTCAGTTCGGTGGCGATTTCCTCGTAAGAAAGTTCGTCAAAATACCGGAGAGTTACCAGACGCTGGTACTTGTCGGGCAGTTTGCTCACGATGTACTGCATGATTTCAATTTTTTGGTTCCTGATGGCCACCTCTTGGGGGTTCAAGTTGTTGTCTTTGAAATCGATGGTAATTTCATCGCCGTTGTCAATCTTGATCGCTGAGTCAATGCTCATAGTCTTGATTTTGTTCTTCCGGATGAAGTCAATGCAGTTGTTGGTTGCAATCCGGAACAACCACGTACTAAACGCGTACTCCGGATTGAATTTATGCAGGTTGCGGAAGGCCTTCGCGAAAGCCTCAATGGTAAGATCATCCGCATCATCAGCGTTGCGCACCATCTTCAAAACCACGTGGTACACCGGTTTCTTGTAGATTTGCATCAGCTCGGCATAGGCTTTTTCATCGCCATCTTCTACCGCTGACTGGATCAACTTAAAATCGTGTTTCGCTTTCGCGGAGAATTGTTTCGTTACTTCCATCTTACCTTTTTTGTCGTTAAAACAGAGATCGCAATCCCTATATAAGTGAGGTAATACCCCAGTTCCAGTACGGGCAAAAGCCACCATTTGAGCGGGTCATGCAGGCGGCGGGCCACAGGCAGGTACGTGCCATAAAGCGCCACAAATCTAACTCCAATAATAACGCCAACCCAGAACATTTGGTGCTGCAGCCCTAAAAGAATAGCAGATATCATATAAAAGAGCAGATTAGATAAGACAAAAAGTCCGATTCTGAACTGCTCTTTTTTTCTATATAATTTACCGGCGGCCAAGTGCCTCCGTTTTTGAGCCCACCACGCGCGCCAAGTTTTCTTGGGGATGCTGGTGGTTTGGGCATCGAAATCAATCACTACTTGCACCGATGAATGTGTAGCGGCTTCTTGCACAAACAAATCATCATCGCCGCCTAGAGATCTAATGTGGCTGGCAAATCCTTTGTTGCGCAGAAAAGTGGTTTTGGTGTAAGCTAAGTTCCGTCCTACGCCCATGTACGCCCCTCCCCGTCGGGCAAACGATAGGAACTGCATGGCCGTCAGAAAAGTTTCAAAACGGATTAAATTATTTAAGAATCCATATATACGCATATACGGAGAAACGCCTAAAATGATATCTCTCCCAACCGCAAATCCGGCGGCCATGCGCTGGGCCCATTGCGGGCTGTTGGGGCGGCAATCGGCGTCGGTGAGTAGTAGGTTTTCATGCGCCGCTGCTTTAATACCCAGAAACAAAGCCACTTTCTTAGGACTCATGTACCGGGCCCCTTCTTTTACGCGCACTAGTTTTACGGCCGGGTAATCTCGTTGGTATTCTTGCACCAGCACGTGGGTCCCGTCTCGGGAGCGGTCATCAATGATAATAATCTCCAGAGGCTGCGGATATTCCTGAGCCACTAGCAAAGGCAACAGTTCTTGCAGGTTTTTTACCTCATTGTGAGCGCACACCAGAATAGAAAGCGATGGCAACTCAGTCTCATCGGCCGGGATAGGATCTCGGTGAAAGGCCAGCGGCAGAAAATAATACAGCCCAAAAAAGAGCTGAATTAACACCATCGCGCTGAGCAAAAAGAGAGGAAAGAATTCTAGAAAAAAAGAGTAGTCCAAGGCATTATAAAACAGATGCCAAAAATAGCACAAAATTCCATGCGCAGCGGATTTCCGCAGGGCAATCCGTATCTTTGTGGCGGAGAGAAAGCTAGAAGGCATCCCAACCTTTAGCGCATGTTTGCTTTTTTTAAAAAAGGATGCTTCTCCAACACTTTACCTCTTGCCCATGACCTTTGATTTAGTAGCGAAAGACCCCGGCTCCAAAGCCCGCGCCGGGACGTTGACCACCGCGCACGGCACCATCCAAACGCCCATTTTTATGCCGGTGGGCACGGCCGCCACGGTAAAAGCTGTGCACCAGCGCGAACTCAAAGAAGATATAAAAGCGCAGATTATTCTGGGCAATACCTACCACCTTTACCTGCGCCCGGGCCTTAAGGTGCTAGAAAAAGCGGGCGGACTGCATAAATTTAACGGCTGGGACAAGCCTCTTCTCACGGACAGTGGCGGTTACCAGGTTTTTTCGCTTTCCGGCACCCGCAAGATTATTGAAGAAGGCGTAAAATTCCGGAGTCATATTGATGGGTCTAGCCACTTGTTTACGCCCGAAAACGTGATGGACACCCAGCGCATTATTGGCGCGGATATTATCATGGCGTTTGATGAGTGCACCCCCTACCCCTGCGACTACCACTACGCCAAAAACTCCATGGACCGGACGCACCGCTGGCTGCAGCGCTGCATTGACCGTTTTGATACCACAGAACCCCTTTACGGCCACGACCAAACGCTGTTTCCTATTGTGCAGGGCAGCACGTACAAAGACCTCCGGATTCAATCCGCGGAAATGATTGCCAGCAAAAACCGCCCGGGCAACGCCATTGGTGGGTTAAGTGTGGGTGAGCCCGCCGAGATGATGTATGAAATGACCGAACTGGTCTGCGACATACTGCCCCAAGACAAGCCGCGTTACCTCATGGGCGTGGGCACGCCGGCTAATATTCTGGAAAACATCGCCTTGGGCGTAGATATGTTTGACTGCGTTTTGCCCACTAGAAATGCCCGCAACGGCATGTTGTTTACCACGCAAGGCATCATAAATATTAGAAACGAACGTTGGAAAGAAGATTTTTCTCCTATTGATGCCGAATTGGGCGGTTACGTGAGCACTTTTTACAACAAAGCCTACCTGCGCCACCTCATGCACGCCACTGAAATGCTGGGCGCCCAAATTGCCAGCGTGCACAACCTTACGTTCTACCTCTGGCTGGTGGGCCAAGCGCGGGAGCAGATTATTGCTGGTACGTTTAGGGCTTGGAAAGACGTAATGGTAAAAAAGTTAATGACACGGTTGTAACGAAGAAAAGAAAGGGTGAAAATCTTAGATAAATACATTCTTCAGAAGTTTTTGACCACGTTTGTGTTTGTGGTCATCATCTTAATTGCCGTCATC
>JBBSSO010000315.1:0-3536 GCA_038241905.1 Cytophagales bacterium
ACTTTATGGGGCATGGCGGAAGAACCAATTTCGCCTTCTTTAATTTTCTGCTTAAAATAGCCCATCGAAATATATTGCCAGATATCTCGTGCAAAGTCAATGAGGATGGTATTGATGCGCCTAGTTCCATCAAATAAAGCAGCTAAATTATCGTAATGCTCTATCTGAGTAGTGATTTGGCTACGGCTTAGCGTTAACTTTTCTTTTAAAAAAGTATTCGCAAAGTCAACCCAATCGATGTTGGGGTAAGCCACGAAGTGAGCGTTGAAATTACCGGTTGCACCGCCAAATTTTCCGGACATAGGTACCTGACGTAGCAAATAAAGCTGGTTTTCTAATCTTTCTACAAATACCTGAATCTCTTTTCCTAGTCTGGTGGGCGAGGCTGGTTGTCCGTGGGTGTGAGCCAGCATAGGAATATCTTTCCATGCAGTAGCCAAGTTTCTTAAAATCTGGAGAGTAGAATCAAGGGTTGGGAAATACTCATTTTCTAACGCTTCTTTCAATAAAAGCGGAATGGCTGTATTATTAATATCCTGAGAAGTTAACCCGAAATGAACAAATTCCTTGTGCGCACCAACTCCTAGACTTTCAAACGCGTCTTTTATAAAATATTCAACCGCTTTAACATCGTGGTTGGTGGTTTTTTCAGTTTCTTTAATTTGCTGGGCATCTTCTAAATTAAAGTTCTGGTAAATATCGCGCATTTGAGGGAACAGTGCGGCGTCAAGATTAATTAATTGTGGAAGCGGTAATTCACACAAAGAAATAAAGTATTCTATTTCAACCTGAACTCTATATTTTATTAATCCGAATTCTGAGAAGTAAGGGGCCAGAGATTGAACTTGGTTACGGTAACGGCCATCAATGGGGGAGATTGCAGATAATGCAGATAATTCCATAAGTTTGTATTTTGTTCAAAGATAAGGAAGTAAAAGATTTACCCTTGGTTAGCGTCCTATTTTTCGTTTTTATCCTGGGTATGCTACAAAATATTAACTTAACGCGGTTTTTTGCGTATTTTTCCTATTCCATCTGAAGATAAGAAAATTAGGTTAGTGCCGTTTTTCATTAACGACTATCAGCTGATTTTTTACCAAAGATTTGATCTTTTAAACACACACTTTGTCTAAATTCAAAGCCTTCTTCCAAAGAAACAAAAAAAAAATCCTGATTAGCGCAGGCGTTTTTGTTTTTCTACTTATTGGACTAATAACTGTTTTTCTGCTTAACCGTCAGCGCCTTTTGACTTTTGCGGTTAATAAAGTAATCAAGAAAGTAGAAGCAAAGTACCCCGCTACCCTAACTATTGGCGATGCTCGTTTTCTGGATTTGAATACGGTGCTAATTACTAATATAGGACTTTACCCTACTGGGCAGCCCCAATTGTTGGATATTGATACGGTAGAAGTAACCGTGAGTCTAAGGTCTTTGTTTTTGGGCCGGATGGTTTTTAAACAATTTGATATTGCTGGTGGCTTAGTCACAGCTTTTAAAAAGGATAGTACTGATAACTTTTCTTTCCTCTATCGCCGGAAATCAAAAACAGCCTCTGCAGACTCAACAGCCAAATCATCTAATTACGGTACCATCCTAAATCAATTAATTGAGACTGCTTTTGAGAATGTGCCAGATGGGGTGAATTTCAAAAAGTTGGCAGTGGTTTTCAAAAATGACAGTAGCACCATTGACATGCGCTTGCCGTCTTTGACCATGGAAGACGGGCGGATTTTTGCCCGAATGACCATCACCACAGATTCCGTGACCAATGCGGTGCGCGTGAATGGGTTAATAAATCCGAAAGATTATTTGCTGTCGGCTAAGATTTATGGCGAGGATGGCGGAGAGATCCAGATGCCCTATCTGCAGCAGAAGTTTGGCGCCACTTTGAAATTTGATACCCTTAACCTGAGTATTACCGATAAAGTTTTCAAAAATAACCGGCTTACTATCACCGGTGAATCTAGTGTGCACAGCCTTGTGTTAAATCATCCTAAAATTGCGGATGAAGATGTGTTTGTGAAAGACGGCGGGTTGAAGTACGTTATTACCCTGGGGGATCATTATTATTCCTTAGATACGCTTTCAGAAGTACGAATTAACAAGGCCATTTTTTACCCCAGAGCCACGTATGAAACTCGCCCGCAGCGTAAAATTGGGATTAAAGTAGACTCCCCTAACATTCCGGCTAATGATTTATTTGCCTCCATGCCGCCCGGTTTGTTTGATAGTTTCCAGGGCATGCAAGCCAACGGAAGCTTTAGATATCATCTTAATTTCTTTGTAGACATGGCCAAGGTAGACAGCTTGGTTTTTGATTCGCAGCTTTTTGCGCAGAATCTAGAAATTACCAAATACGGACCTACGGATCTTAGGAAGATGAATACCGAATTTGTGCATACCGTTTACGAGAAAGACAAAGAAGCGCGCCGGTTTGTGGTGGGCCCGTCTAATCCAAACTTTGTGCCCTACGCTCAAATCTCTAATTACCTAAAAAACGCAATTTTAACCGCGGAAGACCCACGTTTTTTCACTCACAAAGGCTTTCACAAAGGGGCTTTCAGGATGTCTTTGATTACCAACATCAAGGAAAAATCTTTTGTACGCGGCGGTAGCACCGTTTCCATGCAGTTGGTGAAGAACGTTTTTCTGACTCGCAAAAAAACCATCACCCGTAAAGTTGAAGAAGCACTTATTGTCTGGCTGATTGAAAACCAGCGACTTACCACTAAACAGCGCATGTATGAAGTGTACCTGAACGTGATTGAGTGGGGGCCCGGCGTTTACGGCGTTAAGGAAGCAGCTAATTTTTATTTTACCAAACACCCTAGCCAGTTAAGCTTGGAAGAATCTTTGTTTCTGGCCAGTATTGTGCCAAAACCCAAGCAATACCGCACGTATTTTGATGTGTATGGTGGCCTGCGGGCGTACCCTAGGTATTTCTTTCGGCTTATTAGCGGGAACATGGTTAAGCGCGGTCTTATCTCCCAGCCAGAGTACGAGAGCGTTTCGCAATATGTGAACCTGCCTGGGCGCGCGGGCAATTTCGTGATCGCCCGGCCAGACACCACTACGCAAATTCTGGATACCTTAGAACTGGCTCCCATTGATTTGCTGGACTTTTAAGTCCGATGGTTTCCCAACCTTAAATCAAAATTTTTACCAGCGTAGGTTTCTGTTTTAGGCCTGTTTTTCCGAAAACAAGCCTAAAACAGAAACGTTTACGGCTTTAGATTTCTGTAATCTCATAATTCTTTATGCAGGCATTCCATCGCCTATCTTATTTTTGCTAGGCTAGTTCTACTTATTTTTGATGGGTTCTTAGCTTTCTTACGACTAGGCGTTTTCTTGATTTTTGTCCACGTTCAACCTTCCTATCTGAGTTTTTTTAACCAGATTACATTGCTTCCTTATTAGCGCAGAGGCGCATAAAAAAGTTGGGTTGTTTTAGGCCTGTTTTTCTAAAAACAAGCCTAAAACAACCCAACTTTTTTATGCTGCTTGCTCAGTTTTAATCTACCTCTTCGTCTTCTTTA
>JBBSSO010000316.1:0-3509 GCA_038241905.1 Cytophagales bacterium
GAACTTTCTTACGAGGAAATCGCCACCGAACTGAGCGCTCCTTTAGGCACCGTTAAAGCCCAATTGCACCGCGCCCGCGAGTTGCTCTATGACATGGTGAAAAACAAAAAACACCTGATTTAGATTTTAGACATAAGACGCAAGACATAAGATACAAGACTTTTGAAAGCAGCCCCTACGGCTGCTTTCTTTGTTTTAGGGCTGTTTTTAGAAAAACAGGCCTAAAACAGCTTTTGCTGATACGCATTCCTGATCCAGTAGGGATAGGTCGCGACCTGTCCCACCCGCTTGCCGCCCCAACCACGAGCCCCAAAAAGAAAATACGGCCTGATTTTTACTGTTGCATAGCCAACCAATTACTCCCGCCAGCGCAAAGGACAGGTCAAGCCCTGTCCCTACATGAATTGCCTGTTTTAGGGCTGTTTTTCCAAAAATAGGCCTAAAACAGCTTTTGGATAAACAAGCATTCTGGATCCAGTAGGGATAGGTCGCGACCTGTCCCATACGCGTGTGCCGCCGCAACCACGCCAGCCAAAAAAAAATGCAGCCTGAATTATATTATTGCATAGTCAACCAATTACTCCCGCCAGCGCATAGGACAGGTCAAGCCCTGTCCCTACACAAATTACCTGTTTTAGGGCTGTTTTTAGAAAATCAGGCTTAAAACAGAAATCTAAAACTCACGGCGCGGCGGTTCACGCTCAGAACTCTTTTAGTATCTTTGGGGCTATGAACGCACCTTCGGCCCATCTTTTAACGCACTATTTTCCGGAACTTACCTTTGCGCAACAATATCAATTTTCAAGGCTCGCGGAGTTGTATGTAGATTGGAACGCCAAGATTAACGTTATCTCGCGCAAAGACACGGAGAATATTGTAGTTAACCACTTGCTGCATTCCTTGGGGATTGCCAAGGTGGTACGGTTCCCGGCGGGCACCAACGTGTTAGACGTGGGCACCGGCGGCGGATTGCCAGGCTTGCCTTTGGCCATTTTGTTTCCGGAGGTAAAATTCCATCTGGTAGATTCCATCGGTAAGAAAATACACGTGGTAGAAGAAATTGCCGATGAACTGCGCCTGCACAACGTAAAAGCCAGCCACGTAAGAGCGGAGCAAGTGCCCGAAAAGTATGATTTTATTGTGAGCCGCGCCGTAGCCCGTTTGGCTACGTTCTACCAATGGATTCAGTTTAGCTTCAAGAAAGAATCGGTGCCGGAGCAAGGGCTCTATTATTTAAAAGGCGGCGATTTGACCGAAGAACTGGCCGAAAGCGGCTTAGTAAATCACGTGTTTGACCTGAATACCTATTTCCAAGAAGATTTTTTTGAGACGAAGAAAGTTGTTTTTGTTCCGCAACATCCATCAGTTTAAGCACCTGTTTTAGGCATGTTTTTCTAAAAACAGGCCTAAAACAGTCTACCCCAAAAAGGATACGCCTCTCTAGTAAACTAAAGAGGCGTATCCTTTTTTTGACTTTTGACGAAGGAAGTATTTTAAGGCGTTTCTATTTCTCCTCCAAAATTCTTCTAAGATGACAAAGAAAGAACCAAGAAAATCCTGTGTCTTATATCTTACATCTTGTGTCTACCCGCTACTTCACCAACGTTACCTTTTCAATCTTATCTCCAATATCCAGCGTATGCACCACGTCTAGGCCGTTCACCACCCGAGCGAAAATAGTATAGCGGCCGTCTAGGTGCGGGGCAGGCGAGTGGGTGATAAACCATTGCACGCTCTCGGTGTCTTTGCCGGCACTGGCCATACCCACGTAGCCTTCCAAATAATGCAGATTGGCAAACTCAGAGCGGATGGCGTAGTCGCTGCTACCCCAACCATCGCCGCGCGGGTCGCCGCCTTGTACTACAAAATTGGGGACCACGCGGTGGAAAAACTTGTTGTTGTAAAACCCTTTCTTTACCAATTCAGCAAAATTAGCCGCCGCGCCCGGGGCTTCATCTACCAATAATTCCAGTGTAATATTTCCCTTGGATGTTTTCAAGAGCACTTTCTGGTTGCTTTTCAGGCTCTTGACCGTGGCCCAGTTAATGGGGTGCGTGAAAGGAGTTTTAGCAACGGCACTCGCTGGTTTTCCGGTCAGATACGCAATTGTTTTTTGTACTTCTTGGTGGGTTTCTACATCGCGCGGCAGCGTAAGTTTGGTCAAGGCTTGCGTTAAGAAACTGGGGTCTGGGTAGCTAAGTTTCAGGCCAAGAGCCGGGTTGCGGATGGCGGTCGCCGCAATGCCCACCAACGCGACATCGCCGGAAAGAACGGCCTGCCGGAACAGCGCTGAAAATGCCGCCGCGTCTTTCTGGTCAAAATCTTTGCGACTTCTGATGGCCGCTAACGCCTCCAAACCGGTGGTACTAACTGGCCCGGGACCGGCTTTAAAAGTCTGCTCCTGAATAAACCCAAACTGGTTTTGGTCCTTGCTCAACGCCGTTAACAAGCCCGCTTTCTCATACACATTGGTGCTGGCGGTAAACCGCTGCTGAATTTGTTGCCCCACAGCAGCTTTCTGATCAGCCGGAGCCGAGGCCAAAGTTGCCCCGAAAAGCGTAGCCCGCACCCGCCAGTTTTGCTGTTGCTGGGCTTGTTGCAAAAGCCGAGCAGATTCCGCCGTTGGCGCTTTGGCCGTTAAATATTCTGCAGCCACCAAGGCTACGTGTGGGTGTTTATCTGCAAGCGCTTTCCAAGCTGCGTCTTGCCCTTGCGCGTAACCCAAAGCAGAAAGCGGCCGAACAGCGTTCACTCGCACGCGGTAATCGGAATCGGTAAGCAGAACCTGGCTGGCCATTTGAGCGATGCGGCTGGTATCAGTCATTTTGGCTAGCGCCAGCACGGCGGCCATGCGCACGTTAGCGTTGGGGTCTTGTTTTAGGATGGTAAAAACTTGTTCTTTTGCCGCACTGGCATCAAGGTTAGGAGTTCTTGCTAAAAAATGAGCGGCACCTAAACGGGCAGATGCATCGGCGGAGCCGAGCAAAGCAACCGCTTTTTTCATGGCTTGGCCGTAATTTAGTTTCCGTTGGCCGGCGCGGTAAAGGGCCCAGGCTTGGCCAGATTGCAACTGCGGCTGGTTGGTAGAAAAAGTAGCCAGCACGTCTAAACCGCGTTGAGTGGCCACTTTGCCCCAGGCCTCCAACATTTGGGCCCGAACCGCTGGGTCTTGGGTAGTGCCGTAAGCGCTCATCAAGGCATCTTCGGCGGCTGAACTTCCAATCTGGCCCAGCGCATACGCGGCGGCAATCTGCACTTCGGGCTCTGGCGCTTTTAACAACGGCACTAAAGCCGGCAGGGCCGCGCTGTCTTGCACCGAAGCAAACGCCATGGCCGCCTCTTGGCGGTATTTGGCCTCCGGCCGATGCAGGTACGGAAGCAGCGCCTGCGTATTGCGTTCATCCTGCAAAGTATAGATGGTGGTGAGGGTAGGGTCTGTAAATTTAGACGCCGTGCCCGAAGCGCTTTTCTGGCCCGGCTGGCTACAAGCAGCCATCATAAACAAGAAA
>JBBSSO010000317.1:0-3508 GCA_038241905.1 Cytophagales bacterium
AATGGTGCGCACCGGCATTGACGCCATGCTCAAAAGCCTGGACCCCTACACCAACTACATTCCCGAAGACGATATTGAAGATTTCAGAACCATGACCACCGGCAACTACGGCGGCATTGGCGCCATGGTGGGCAAACGCGGCGATCGTATTATAATTTCTCTGCCCCACCAAGATTCGCCCGCTCAGAAAGCAGGTATTATCATCGGCGATGAGATTTTGAAAATTGACGGCATCGACCTAGCTAAAAAGAACGACGGCGATGTAAGCAAGTTGCTCAAAGGCCAATCTGGCACGGTGGTAAAGCTTGAAATTAAACGATTTGGTACCGATGCACCTTTTGCAGTAAACGTTACCCGCGCCAATATTCACATCAGCAACGTGCCGTATTATGGCATGGTTACCCCCCAAATTGGCTACCTGCAACTTGCGGGCTTTACCGTAGACGCGGGCCGCGAGGTAAAAGCGGCCTTCCTGAAATTGAAAGAAATGGGCGCCCAGAAAGTGATTTTAGACCTGCGCGACAATCCCGGCGGGCTGCTCAACGAGGCTGTCAACATTTCAAACCTGTTTCTGCCGCGCGGCAAAGACATTGTGAGCACCAAAAGCAAAGTGGCCGACTGGAACAAGATGTACAAAGCCCTGGATGAGCCTCTGGATTTGAAGATGCCCATGGTGGTGTTAACCAGCTCGCACAGTGCGTCAGCGGCGGAAATAGTGGCTGGCGCGCTGCAAGATTATGACCGCGCCGTGCTCATCGGCGAGCGAACCTTTGGCAAAGGATTGGTGCAAATGACGCGACCACTTTCTTATAATTCTCAGCTAAAAGTAACCACCGCCAAATACTATATTCCCAGCGGCCGCTGCATCCAAGCCATTGATTACGCCCATCGCAACGAGGACGGTTCTCTCAACAAAGTGCCAGATTCTTTGCGTGTAGCTTTTAAAACCGCAAACGGCCGCGTGGTTTATGACGGCGGCGGCATAAGTCCAGATATTGACATTGATGGCTTAAAAATGCCAGATATTATCCGGACGCTGTTGGCCAAGAACTATCTTTTTGACTACGCTACCCAGTTTCGGGCCGCTAATCCTACTATTTCATCGGCCAAAGGCTTTAAGCTTACAGACGTTGAGTATCAAAAATTCATGACGTACCTCAACGGGAAAGATATTTCTTATTCAACCGATGTAGAGCGCGTGTTAGAAAACATGATAAAGCGGTCTAAAGAAGACAAGCAATTTGACGTGATAAAGGCCGATATTGAGCAAATAAGAAAGAAAGTGGCCACCAGCAAGGGCAACGATTTGCTTCGGTTTAAACCCGAAATTGTAGAATTGCTAGAGCAAGAGATTTCGTCTAGATATTTTCTGCAGAAAGGCCTGGTAGAAGCCACCTTCGACGATGATAAAAACATTCTGGCGGCCGTAGAAATTCTGAACAACCCCAGCCAATACCAGACTATTTTATCTGCCAAACGCTAAACCACTCTAAATAGTAGCGCAAAAAGGGCAACTGTAAAGCGGTTGCCCTTCTGCGTTAAAAACCCGTAGCTTTGCAGCAGATCCTGTTTTAGGCTTGTTTTTAGAAAAACAGGCCTAAAACAGACCCGAAATCCTTTCCTCCCCGCGCATGGCGTATATTTTATCCTTAGAAACCTCAACCGGCGTGTGCTCCGTGGCCTTGCACCAAGACCAGCAATTGTTGGCCTATACTGAGCTGCGGATGGAGAAATCGCATTCCTCGCACATCACCGTTATGGTGCAACAGGTGCTAGAATACGCTGCCGTGCCGTTACATGAGGTGGCGGCCGTTGCGGTTTCTGGTGGCCCCGGCTCTTATACCGGCCTCCGGATTGGGTCTGGCACCGCCAAAGGCCTTTGCTTTTCATTAGATAAGCCCTTACTTTCGGTAGATACGCTGCAGGCCATGGCGCACCAAGTAATAGGGACCATTCCTAACGCTGACCACTATTTTTATTGCCCCATGGTAGACGCGCGGCGCGATGAAGTATATGCTTGTTTGCTAACCTCGGCGTTAGAAGTGGTGCAGCCCACCGCGCCCGTAATTATTACCGAAGCTAGTTTTGCCGATATTTTAGAAAAACAGGCCGTAATCTTCTTGGGGAGCGGGGCCGCCAAAACCCGCAAGCTGATAGCCGCGCACCCGAACGCTTTCTTTCTGGATAGCGTTGTTCCATCGGCGAGAGCCGTTGGAGAATTGGCCTGGGCCAAATGGCAACAGCAGCTTTTTGAAGACGTAGCCTATTATGAGCCATTTTATTTAAAGGAAGTACACATTACCAAACCTTCAAAAAAGTAAAGACATGGAAGAGTTTGTCAACAGAGTGGCCAACAGCGGCCTCATTACCATCAACCTAGAAGAATACCTGCACGCGGGCCCGCGCGTGGTCTATGATATAAAAGACAACTTGTTTCACGGCCTCATGCTCCGCGAGAAAGATTTCAGGGCCTTCGTGAAAGAGCATGACTGGAGCCAGTACGCCGGGCAGAACGTAGCCATTATTTGCTCCTCAGACGCCATTGTGCCTACTTGGGCCTATATGTTGCTAACCAGCAAAATGCAGCCCCACGTGAACCGTTTTGTTTTCGGCGATGTAGAAGCCCTAGAACAAGCATTGCTCCAAGACGCCATCAGCACCATAGATCCGGAAGAGTACCGAGACGCGAAGTTGGTTATTAAAGGGTGTGGTCAAATTCCGGTTCCCGCGTTTGCGTACGTAGAAATTATGCACCGGCTTTTGCCCGTAGCCGCCAGCATTATGTACGGCGAGCCGTGTTCTACCGTGCCTATCTACAAGCGGCCCAAGGAAAGAGTAGTCGTAGAATAAAAGATAGCTTCCATAGCTACATAAAAAAGGGAGGAAAGCCAAGCGGTTTTTCTCCCTCTTTTGATTTAGAGTTCGATGGTAATTCACCTCTTTCTGTTTTCGGCCTGTTTTTCCAAAAACAGGCCGAAAACAGCTTTTACTAAAATTCATGGCGTATTCATCTATATGCTTAACAGGAAGTTCTCTACCTGTTGAGTTGCTGAAAGCTAAGGGTGAGGGATAAAATTACTAAAGACGAGTACAAATTTAACGGGATAATTTTTTTTATGTCATCCTGAAAGGACCTTTTGGGCGAACTGTGAAAGCGGATAGTAAGCGCAGATACAGCTTGCCCACAAGGTCCTTTCAGGATGAAAATCGTTTTCCTCTTACATATTTTCCTCTTACATATATAAGAACTAGTCTTCAATTTTCTACCGATGGCACTTCTCCACTTTTCTGTTTTAGGTCTGTTTTCCCAAAAACATGCCTAAAACAGCTTTCCATTTAGCAGGCGCTACGTTTATCTAATCACCACTAAATTATTTCATTGCCTCTAACGCGTTTATTTCTAGCTTTCTCGGTTCTGCTCAGTCACCGCAAATCGCATATAAACCCACCACCGCACATTTTCCACGGTTTCCCAGCTTGGAAAGCTGGTTCTTCTCAGTACCTTTGC
>JBBSSO010000318.1:0-3499 GCA_038241905.1 Cytophagales bacterium
AGATCACCTGTGCGCCGCCACCCGTCAAAAGCCGGGCAAGATGCTTTTAGCCGACGGCATAACTTCGCCCCAGCACCGGGCCCTGATGCAGCAATACGATATTACTTGGTACAAACTGAACCTGCAAGCGGAGCGAAATTCACTTTACTTGCAAGGAGATGTTATTATTGAAGCCACTTCACTAACTTCTACGCTTCGGGAGTTTGCTTTTGAGTTGCACCCAAATTTTGTGATTAGTCAAATTTTAATTGACGGCACTTCACAAAATTTTGCCAGGATTGGCGGAGAGGTAGTAGTGGGTTTGGTAAGTAGTAAGCTGATGGGGCAAAAGGTGCGCGCGCAAATTTTTTATTCCGGCACCGCGCCTTCTGGTTCAAGTGCCGCCATCGGAAATGGATTTAATACCGCCGTGGAGCCGCGTTGGGGCCAACAAGTTAGCTGGAGCTTAAGCGAGCCTTTTGCAGCGTATGAGTGGTTTCCGGTTAAACAGTTGCTAGCTGACAAAGCCGATTCAGTGGAGGTTTGGATTACCACAGATGCCGCAAATAAAGTGGGCTCTAACGGATTGCTGCAGCGCATTACCCCCATGCCCAACGGCAAGCACCGCTTTGAGTGGAAATCTAACTACCCGATTGCGTATTACCTCATTTCCATCGCCGTAGGCCAATACCAAGATTATTCTTTTCAAGTGCCTATTGTTGGTCTAACCCAGCCCGTAATGGTGCAGAATTACATTTACAACCATCCGCAGGCCTTGGCTTATTATAAAGTAGGTGCTGACCGCACCGGGACGTTTATGCAACTTTTCTCAGAGTGGTTTGGGCCGTACCCTTTTCACCTAGAAAAATACGGACACTCTTTAGCCCCGGTGGGCGGCGGAATGGAGCACCAAACCATGACTACGCAACAGAGTTTTGACTTCACGCTCACGGCTCATGAACTGGCGCACCAATGGTGGGGCGATGAAGTTACCAATGCCAGCTGGAGCGACATTTGGTTAAATGAAGGCTTTGCCACGTATTCTGAGTTACTGGCCATTGAGCGTTTGTTGCCCCTAGAGAAAATGAATTGGCTTAACCGGGTAAATCAAGGTGCGCTTACTTTGCCTAATGGAAAAGTTTTTGTGGAGGACAGCACCAACGTTAATCGGATTTTCAGTTCGGCGTTGAGTTACCGAAAGGCGGCGCTGGTGGTGCACATGCTTCGGCGCGAGGTGGGAGATGCTGCTTTATCCGCCATTTTAAAAGCTTATAGAGAGCAATACCGGTATAAAGTGGCCACCACCAGAGATTTTCAGGGAGTGGTGGAGAGGGTAACCGGCCAGCCATTCGCTTATTTCTTTAATCAATGGGTCTACGGCGAAGGCTTTCCCATTTTCAAAGTTATCTGGAACCAAAACGACAAGCAACTATTCTTCAAAAGCGCTCAAACCACTTCCAGCCCAGCAACTCCGTTTTTTAAAACGAAGGTAGAGTTCAAAATCACTACCACGTTAAAAGACACGCTGGTAGTGGTAGAACAAGACAACCCTATTGAAAAAATAAGCCTGAAAATTGCGGGCAAGGTGCTTTCTATCACCGTAGACCCCAACCAATGGCTTTTGGATAAAAGCCCGGCGCCGGTATTTGATAAAACGTTGCCCATTCCGGTAGCAGAATCCTTCTCCGTTTATCCCAATCCAACATCTGGCTTGCTGATGCTGCGGGGCGGAATTTCCTTGCCGAGCCGCGTTACTTTCTTTGATGTTTTGGGCAGAAAAGTATGGACTAATGTGCCGTTGCAGCCTTTTATTGACGTTTCTGGCCTAAAACCAGGGGTTTATTTGCTTCACGCAGAAATGGACGGGACCATTGAAGTAGTGCGCGTTGTGAAAATATAAAGGAGCGGCAAGCAAATTTTACTTTCGCTTTAAGCCAACCTAATCTGTTTAAAACAGTTTAAAGCTTTGCAGCGAGAGACTTTAAATTATTTTTTCTAGATTTTTTATAAACTATTCTGAGAATAAGAAGTTTTGAACTCTTCGCTGCGCAGCCTGATTCGTATTTCCCAACCTAACTTACCCATGCAAACAGATACAACTTTAGATCTTGAAATTAAAAGCCGCTTGCTAGACGAGTGCCTGAAAAGCCAAAATGATTTTGTAGATAATGCCCGCTGGGCGATGGAGGATGCCCAAAACAGCGCCAACGAAAGCCAAGGAGCCATGGAAGATAAATTTGAATCTTTCCGGGAGGCCTGCCATATTCAACGTGATTTATACGCGAAGCAATTAGCCGAAGGGCTGGACAAATTGAGCATTCTCAAACGCATTGTCCGCAGTAAAGTAAACGATAAAATTTCCTTGGGCTCCGTCGTCCGGACAGATGCCCAGAACTATTTTATTTCTGTTAGCCTGGGCGAGATCATGATTGATAACGAAAAGTTTTACGCTATTTCTCCCGCATCGCCGGTGTTCCAAGCCATGGCCGAGAAAGGCAAAGGAGATTCTTTCCAGTTTAGAGACAAGCAGATTAAAATTTTAGAAGTTAATTAAGCCGCAAAAACCATACTAAGCAAAAAGCTGTTTTAGGCCTGTTTTTGAAAAAACAGGCCTAAAACAGCTTTTTGCAATTCTTATTCCATCGCTTTAGAACAAAAATGATAAGAAAAACAGCATAAAGAAAGGGGCTCCGTTTGGAGCCCCTTTCTTTATGCTAGGTTTTGTGAGTTTATTTAACCCGCGACCAATTTTGTGACCGCCCAATTAAAGAAATTCCGATGTAGCCTTTTACTTCCATTTTATCGCCGTTGTTATTCAGCTTCATGTAAGCAGAATAAGTTTTGCCAGATTTAGGATCGTAAATAGTACCGTCGTCCCATTTGTTGCTGCCGTCTTGCTCAAAGCCTTTCAAGAAAACCATGCCCAAAATGGGGCGTTTTTGCAGTTTAGGATCAGCGTTAAATTGGTCTGTTTTAGGTTTGCCGTCGCGAGTAGGTTCTTTTAGCCAGATGATTTTACCACACAGCTTATCGCCGCACTGGTAAATTTCAAAACGAGCTTCTTTTTCATCGTTGGTCCAGATGCCTACGGGAGAATTTTTCTGCGCCCAGCTAAAAGTGGCCAAAGAAAGGAAAAGTGCCAGAAAAATGAGCTTTTTCATAATTATAGTTTTTGTTGGTTTTTTAGTTATTAAATGTAAGCAAATTAAAGACCAAAAATTATAATGCTCTAAAAAAAATATTTCTGACGATGGAAGGTAGAAGAGATTGTTTGATTCAGAGCATGTTTAAACTTTAGCTTTTTGCTGCAAATGTCTATAGCAAGAACCTGCCTTCATCCTTTTGTCGCTTTCGTAGCGATGCTACGAGACTCAAAAACGACCTTGGCAGAACCTTACTCTTGCCATTTTCGCTGGCATACCTAAAATTTAAACAAGCTCTCAGACTACCGGCTTGGGAGTTGCTTTGAGGTAAATAAGCTTTGGAACGGAAATACATCCGACGAAAGAAAAGGATAATA
>JBBSSO010000319.1:0-3476 GCA_038241905.1 Cytophagales bacterium
CTTTTTGCTAGACGCCTTCATTTCTCTAGTATTCAGTAGAGTATGGTTAGAAGTAGCAAACGGATTAGACAGACTAAAGTCTACGCCAGCGTGCACCAACACAAAATCATCAAGAATAAGCAGCAAAGGCATAGCCTCAATAAAGTGCAGGTACTTTTTGGGGATGGCGGAGAGGTGGGTAATTCCAAAGCTCTCCAAGGTTTTTTGTCGGTCATCGGCTTTGAGCCAAACGCCGTCCTCATCTTGCTGCGCGGCATCTAGCAGCATCTGGTCGTGGTTGCCGCGCAGGCAGGTAACCTGAAATCCTTTCTGCCGAAGCTCCAGAATATAATCCAGCACCCCTTTGCTGTGCGGCCCTTTGTTGATGTAATCGCCCAACAAGTACAAGTGATCTTCTGGGGTCAATTTCAACTCTTCCTCCACCATCGCCTGAAAGGTAAGTAGGCAACCGTGAATGTCTGAAATGGCATATCTGGCCATGCGGGCTAATGTTATTAAGACGCAAACTTACAGATTTGCGAGGTAAAACAGGCATTAGAAGAAAGTTGGTTCGTTAAATTTTGAAGGACCAACAAAGTAACATCCGGCAAGCAATTACGAGCAAGCAATGTTTCTGTTTTAGGCCTGTTTTTCCAAAATAAGCCCTAAAACAGCGCATCTGCCCTGTAGCGTCGTTACACTGTAACGACGTGGTTCTACGAAGCAAAAAGCCAGATAATCAACAACAGAAAATTGCAACGATAAACTTATTTCAATGATAAAAGGCCTTTGCTGTTTCAATCGCTTTCGTTGCATAGAGACCCGTCGTTACAGTGTAACGACGCTACATTCTGGCTTTCTACGAATGGCTCAGGTTTATGCTGCCGCAGCAGACAGAAAATAAAATAAGGAGCCATCTTGACCCACATCGGCCAATAAAAAAGCATCTTCTATACCTAAGAAGATGCTTTTTAGCTGATGAGGTAAACCTTAGCTACCGCCGCCGTAAGCGGGCTTGTCTAACTCCGGTTTGTCGGTATTCCGATTGGGGTGCGTTACGGCATCCGGGTTAGGACGTTCGCCTTCGTTTACGTGCTTGGCTACGGTTTCCTCAGATTTTTTAATGTCTTCGGGGCCGCCGGTGGTTTTTACGCCCGCTTTGTCTTGGCCGTAGCCAGCTGGGTCGCCTTTGTTCTCTTTGCTGTTATTGCTTTTATCAGACATAATATTTTTCTTTTTTAGTTTAACTGAGATTTAGAAAAAACAGGCCGAAAACAGAACTCAGGTTCCTCTGCCTTCGTCTTCGGTGCGCATGTTGTCTTTGGGATGAGACGGACTGTCAGCGTCTTCGTTTACGCTCACGCCAGTTGGTCCGTCAGAAGAGTCAGTGCCGTAGCCCTGCTTGCCGTCGCGGTTGCCGAAGCCGCCGCGCTGGTCCTCGTTCTTGGGTGGGTTTGCGCCGTCAATAATGTGGCCGGCCAGCATGTCTTCCATGTTGTTGCTGGTATCATCTATTACCCGCACCGGGCGGTCATGCCCGTTGGGATGGTCTTTTTTTTCAGGTGCCATAGGCGATGTTTGTTAAGTAGGTAGTGTCTTTAGATACTGGTTTCCACGTGGAAAGGTTAAACTTTAGCCCCCCACCATCTCGCCGCCGTTCACGTGAATGGTCTGCCCGGTAATGTAAGAAGCGTCCTCGCAGGCCAGAAAAACGTACGCCGGCGCTACTTCAGATGGCTGCCCCAGCCGGCCCAGAGGTTGGTCTTTGCCAAAATCACCTACTTCTTCTAACGTAGCCGGAATAAGCGGCGTCCAGATAGGGCCGGGCGCTACAGCGTTGACTCTAATTCCTTTTTCGGCCAAGTTCTGGGAGAGCGAGCGCGTAAACGTAGTAATGGCGCCCTTGGTAGCCGAGTAATCCATTAAATGCTCAGAACCGCGGTAAGACGTAACCGAAGAGGTATTTACAATGCAATCGCCTTTCTTTAAATGGTTCAGCGCCTCTTGGGTCACGTAAAAATACGCGAAGATGTTGGTCTTAAACGTGTTCTCTAGTTGCTTCGGCGTAATCTCGCGGAGGTCGTTTTTCTCGTGCTGCTCGGCGGCGTTGTTCACCAAAATATGTAAACCGCCCAAACCTTTCACCGCTTTCTGCACGGCTTTCTGGCAGAATGAGGCATCGCGTAAATCGCCGGCAATGAGAAGGCACTTCTGGCCTTCTTTCTCCACCATCGCCTTGGTGTCTTTGGCATCTTGGTTTTCATTGAGGTACACAATGGCCACGTCAGCGCCCTCGCGGGCAAAGTGGACGGCCACGGCCCGCCCAATACCGCTGTCACCGCCGGTAATCAGGGTTTTTTTGCCTTTCAGTTTCTGGCTGCCTTGGTAATTGTCTCTAATAACCAAAGGCTCCGGCGTCATCTTATGCTCTTGGCCGGGTTGTTTATTCTGGTGCTGGTCTGGTACGGATTTAGGTTTCTTCTGCGCTGCCATTTTCTTAACGTTGGTTGGTAATCTCTATATTCTGATGTTAAAGAAACACCAGAATATAGAATACGAGGGTGCCGCGCAGAGGTGTTGCGTTTTCGGCCTGTTTTTCAGAAAACAGGCCGAAAACAGGAAAAATAGCCGCGCTTTCTTATCTTACCTCGGTTTAAATATTACGTTAAGAAACTATGTGGCAAGAAAAAGACAAGCAACTGGTGCGGCAATTCACCTTTAAAGATTTCAAGCAGGCTTTCGCGTTTATGACGGAGGTAGCCGTGGCGGCCGAGGAGCTTAACCATCACCCGTGGTGGAGCAACATTTATAATGTTGTAGAGATAAAACTCAGCACCCATGACGCCGACAATACCGTGACCCAAAAAGACCATGAACTGGCCCAGCGCATTGACATAATAGCCAAGAAATTTCTGTAAAGACGTTTTATATCGCGCCGCGAGGTGTTATAAATCTTTCTGTTTTAGGCCTGTTTTTTCAAAAACAGGCCTAAAACGCATGGCATAATAAAGCCTCTCTCCGATGGGGCAGGGTTGGGGTGGGGCCAATTTTTATTATCTTTGGCCTATGGCCGATTCCGTAGCACCAACCAGCCTGTACTTAGTGCCCACGCCCATCGGGAACTTGGAGGATATTACCCTCCGGGCCATCCGGATATTAAAAGAAGTGGACGTGATTTTGGCCGAGGACACGCGTACCAGCGGCAAGTTGCTGCACCATTTGGGCATTGACAAACGCATGCACAGCCACCACCTGCACAACGAACACAAAGCCGTGGCGCACCTAGTTGAACGCCTGAAAAAAGGCGAGATAATGGCCATGGTTTCAGATGCGGGCACGCCCGGCATATCAGACCCCGGTTTTCTGTTGGTAAGGGCGTGCGTGCAAGAAGGTATTAAAGTGGAGTGCCTGCCCGGGCCCACCGCTTTTGTGCCAGCGCTGGTAAAATCAGGTTTCAGTACGGATAGGTTTACGTTTGAAGGTTTTCTACCAATTAA
>JBBSSO010000320.1:0-3468 GCA_038241905.1 Cytophagales bacterium
TCACAGCTGCGGGCCTCCACCAGTGCATTCACCAGCAAATGATCCATGAGTTGGCGCTCGCGAAGGCCGCCTTTCCGGATGTGCTGGCTTAACTGCACTACATATTCATCGTTCCGGTTGCGGCCTAGCGCGTAGCCGCGTTTCTTTAATTCCTCCAGTACCCGCTCAAAATGGCTCCATTCTTCTGCCACCAGCGCGGTCATTTCTTCTACTAGCTTGGTTTTATCTGGGTATTTAACAATTAACGAGATACCAGAAGATGCCGCTTTCTGCTCGCAATAAGCATGATCTACCAAAATTTCCTCAATGTTCATCTCCGCGATGTTCACCCATCTTGGGTCCGTTGGGAGTTCTAGTTTTAGAATAGATTTGGCCATTTTTAAGAAGATTGAATAGAAGTGATTTGATATGACTTAGGCAAAGCACAATTCCTGTTTTAGGCCTGTTTCTCCAAAAACAGGCCTAAAACAGGAATGAATTAATACAAAAAGAACTAGTGCTGCTGAAAGTTTAATCGTAGAAATTCCAATTAAGCCCGAAGATAATGCTAAACGGATTGGCCGTGTAATAGGGCGTGGTAAAATAGCCTTTGCCAGCGCTCGGGATAACGGTGTTCAGGTGACTGGCTTTTAAAAAGAAATTGACGGTTTTTATATCTGCGTTCAAGAATACATTTAGCATAGGGTATTGGCTTACTGAAAACCGATTTTGCAAGTGAAACTGTTGGGTCACGGGCATGTACCCGTCAGCGTAATACGCAGAATGATAGTTTACTTCAACACCCGCCTGTACCAAAATGGCTTTCTTAAACATAGGGCCATGGAAATAAGCCTGCGTTTGCAGGTAAATCTCCGGCATCCGGATCACGTCATCGCCGGAGGAAGTATTGTAATATGCCCTGTTGTCTAGCACGAAGGCCTTGTACTGAAAGCGGTACCGCAAATTGGCCTGCAGCAAATTGGTATTGCCCTGCTCTTGCGTTGGCGCAGCATATTGGGCCACCGTAATGGAATCTTGAAAATAAACGTAGTTCCGGATGTTGCTGAACTTAACTTCGCCAGAAATTAAATGATGACCTAGTCGAGTTTCTAGTTGGGCAGCTGTTTGGTTTACGGCCGTGTTTTCAAAGCCGTTGGTCCAGTCAAAATGATTGCTAATCAGGCGTTTCTGCAAAAGTGTGGGCGAATAAGAAGTGCGTGTTTGCCGCAGCGTCAAAAATTTGTAGCGCGCTTGGGCGTTCAGCCGGTAATCTCCTCCTCCCAACTGCACTTCGGCATCGGTGTGCATGTAAATATCATTCCGAAGCCGGAATTGAGCATCGCCTCCCACAAAGTTTTCCGCAATGGTGCGCTTTTCAATATCTTGGTAATACAGCGGAAATTGAATTTCTCGGTCCTTAAATGGCTCCCGAACCAAGTCCATGCCTCTGGCGCTGGTAACGTAATCGCCATCGCGGCGCTTGGCGTACGCGCGGTACACAAAAAGCCGACTGTTGCCCATTACTCCAAACGTGTTTTCCAACTGCCGATATTCGGTTTTTTCTTTGGTCTGGGCTGTATCGCGCAGCGTTCTAGGGTAAAAGGCCAAGGTTTGGGGCTTGTCTTGGCCCTGAGAATCATACGGAAGTTTGTTGTCTGAGAAATAATTGTCTTGGGTTTGCGCCTGAACGGTGTAATATAATTGCAAGCCAGATCCCAGCAATTTGTACCATTGCGTGGCATGGAAAGAATACCGTTTATCTTTTGAAGCCGCCTCTATTAGCCAAACGGGCTCATCTTTGTAATCAAATAAATCTGATATGGTAGAAACGCTATCTTGCCTGATGCCGCCAATTTCAATCTGCTCGTGGCTGGTCTGGATAAAGTTGGCCATAAGGCGGTAGCGCTCATTGGGGCTGTGGTAGTGCGTAAAAGCCATCAGTCCATAATGGCTCACCAATCCGTCTTGTCGACCGCCAAGTCCGGCCAGCTGACGCTCGGTACCCACGCGCTCGTAGCCTATCCCGATGTTCCAGTTGGGTTTTACGTTACGGGTATGCTTCGCTCTAAAAATTGACTCGCCTAGAAAACCTTGCACGTAGTTTAAAAACGTAAACGGCGATTTAGTGTCATAATATTCTAGCGTAGTGGGGTCTGGCGTGTACCTTGAAAATGCCTCCCGGCCTAAACGAGCGCCTAAAACCGTGGGCATGCGCCAGAAAAGCGGTTGGGCTGCCGTGCCCACGTTGCCTAAATCTTGCTGGAGCGTAGAATCATAGTACCAAGTCCGGAGCACGTGCAAGTTGGTCAGAAACGTGTCAATGCGGTTGGGCGTCAGGTTCCCTTTAAAAACGTCTGCCTCCGTTAACACCAAAGTGGTAGCCGACCCGTAAATGGCCTTGGTGCTGTCGTTTATTATAGTGGACTGCGCTTGGGCCACGAAACCCAGTGCCAAAAGAAAGGCCGTAAAAAGAAGCTTTTTAGAAATCACGCTCAAAATTAAAGATTAATCTGACAACCCGCTTCTCCGGCCCAGTTTTGAATAAGATTATCAAAAGCTGCTTTCTGCAAACCAAAACTAACAGTAATGGGCAAGTAAAAAACTGGAGCTTGGTGCCAAAGGGCCTTCAGTTCATCGGCTTGCCATTTTACGGCATCTTTTTGAGTCATGAGAATAGACGCTCCCTCCTGCTCCTGAGCATTCCAAAGGTTCAGCACTTCCGCAATCTTATCCGGAGAATAAGTAGCATGGTCAGCTTCATTAAAATGATGCAAAATAGAAAAACCGCTCTTTTTTAAATGCTCTACCAAAGGTTCCGCTTGCGCGATGCCCGTGACCAGAATAATACTTTTGCTTAAAGCTGCCTTTGCTCCCATCGGCACCGCCGTACCATAGGTTATTTCAGAAAAGAAAATGGGCGTCTCGGGATGGGTGTATTCCTGTATTCGGGCCCGAATATCATTCCGGTGCGAGGGTGTTAAGGAAGCCGGGCATTTGGTCACGACTACCGCATCAGCGCGATTTGCGCCTGACCTGGGCTCGCGCAAACGACCTACGGGCAAAATATAATCCTTGGTAAATAATCTATTATAATCGGTTAAAAGCAGGTCTTTGGTGGCTTTTACCGCCCTGTGCTGGAAAGCATCGTCTAACAAAATCACCTCTAAATCCGGATAAAGCCGCAAGAGATTTTGAATACCCGCGGCTCTTTTTTCACAGACAGCCACTCTTACCTGGGGTAAATTTAGGACATATTGAAACGGCTCATCGCCAATGGTGGCCGCCGTGGAGTGGGCATCTGCGAAAACAAATCCTTTTGTTTTTCTTTTGTAGCCGCGGCTCAAAATGGCTATTTTTTTACCCTGCAACAATTGCGCAATATATTCTACTTGCGGGGTTTTACCGGTTCCGCCTACCGTCAAGTTCCCGACGCAGATAACTGGAATGGGAGCTTGATAGGAGTGAAAAAAGTTTTGATTGTATAGGACA
>JBBSSO010000321.1:0-3463 GCA_038241905.1 Cytophagales bacterium
ACGGTCCAGTATAAACGACGGCGAGGCCGTCGGCCGAAGCTGCCGTTTATACATTGTTGGGCAATGTTTTTTTATTTACACCAAGACTCGCCTAACAGAACACCATATGCATTATCCTTATTTGGGTCATTTTGTGAGTTTAATTTTACGACCTTAACTCTTCCTATACCAGATTGATTATCCTTTAATACTTGGCACAAATAATCAGCGTAACCGTCCCTTTTAGTTCCGTCATCAATTACACCTACATAGAGCACGTCTGAGTCTGTAATAACTGCATCTTTGACTTTAGGTTCAGATTTAACTAATCCAAGTATTTTCTCATTATCCTTTTCCGCTTTAGGGTCTTTTTTACTTTCTCCAGATGCAATTGCGAAAAAGGTGAACGCACAAACCGCAATAACTGACAATGAATGCTTGAGGTAACTAATTTTTAACATAATGTATTTTTCTTTGGTTTAGCAATAAATGTGTAAAAGGAATGCCTGCAGCTAATAACATTAAAAGTAAATCCATATAGTCGAATGTCCCTCCAATAAAATCCGTTGTTTGACCAATTTCAGACCCAATGCCGATAATTGGAGCAATAATAATCCAAAAAATATTCTCTCTTGATATTTGAAAATCCCATATAGAAAGCATTAGGTATGTAAATGACAAAATCCAAAGAGCATCTGGAAGGCTGTAAATTATCCAGTCTGGCACGATTTCCCAATCACTCTTTCTTATAAAGCTACCTTGATAGAAATAATGAAAGTATTTAAGGAAAATAATGTTTCCAGTTCTGAATGGAACATATAAAAATCCGCCTATAAATAAAGGAATGAACGAAAGAATTATTTTTCTATTCAATTTTTAGTTTTTTAAATATTGCCCAACTACTATATAAACAGAACCCTTCCCATTTATCACCCAATATATGGAATAAAACATCCTGTTTACAGACATCTCTTGCTCATACCCGCACTTCCACTTCCCAATGTACTAAATACTACTCTAACAAATACCATCCTTCCGTTTCCGGCCTGTTTTTTCAAAAACACCCTCAAAACAGCTTCCCCTTTTTTTATCGCCGCAGATTACGGAACTTTGTCGGGTGAGATTTATCCGTAAAATGTTGGTAAAAGCGCTCGGGTTTGAGGGCTACTTGCGGCTGGTTAGCCGAATGTATTTGGTTATGGTCGGCTCGGGGCGCATGCGCGAGAAGTACCCCGAGCTTTTTTTCCTGCAACGCCTTATAAAACCCGGCTTCACCTGCCTAGATATTGGCGCCAACTTGGGCTATTATTCTACCTCGCTTTCAAAACTGGCCGGACCCACCGGCAAAGTACTGGCTGTAGAACCGGTCCCGCTTTTTGGCCGCATCTGGGCCGAAAACGTGCGCGCCAGCGGCATTGACAACCTCACGCTGCTGCCGTACGCGTTAGGCGGCCAGAACACCACTATTGAAATGGGCACGCCCACGCGCAACGGATTAGTGCACCACGGCATGACCAAAATCGCGTCCTCCGCAGATGAAGAATACGCCCAAACTTACCAAGTAGAAATGCGCGTGCCAGATGAACTGTTCGCCAACCTAGAGCGCTTAGACTTTATTAAATGCGATGTAGAAGGCTATGAACACCAGGTGTTTGCCAACTTGCAAGAAACTATCCGTAAATTTAAACCGCTAATTCAGACGGAACTAAACGGCACCCAAAACCGCCAATCCGTCGTAAGATTATTGGCGGGTTTAGGCTACAGCGCGTACACGTTAAGCCCAGACCGTACGTTATCTGCCTGCCTGCCCCAAGAAATTGACACCTTCGCCGGAGGCGATTTTTACTTTAAACCAAACCTACCTTCGTCTTGAAAACCTTTTTAATATTTTTGGCCATCCTGGTTGCGCTGCGCTACCTGATGCCGTACATCATCAAATTTGCGCTCAAAGTGTTTGTGCAGAAACAGATGCGCAAAGCCCAGCAGTACGCCCAGCAAAACCAAGGCCAGGCTCCCCCGTTTGGGCAACATGAGCCGCGGTTTCAAAATGCCAGTCAAAGCGCGCCCAAAGGCAAAGTAAAAGTAGCCTACGTGCCCGAAGAACAGCGCCAGCACAAAGACTTCCCCGGCGGCGAGTACGTGGAGTATGAAGAAGTGAAATAAACCTAGTATCTTTCAAGCCCGATGCCCGCCGCATCGGGCTTTTTGTTGCAATTATATTCTCATGGCCACCTCAAACCTCTCTTTCAACCGCCACGTTTTGCCGCACCTGCTGGTGTTGCTGTTTTTTGTACTGCTGGTAGTAGTCTATTTTTCGCCTATTTTTTTTGACGGCAAAAGCCTGATGCAGAATGATGTCATGCAGTTTCAGGGCGGGGCCAAAGAAATAGCTGATTTCAGGGCTAAAACCGGTCAGGAAGCCCTCTGGACCAGCGCCATGTTCAGCGGCATGCCCGCGTATTTAATTAGTGTGCAGTTTACCGGAGATTTATTCCGTTTTGTGCATGACCTGTTCACGGTGGGTTTGCCGTTGGTAGCCTCCAATATTTTTATTACGCTGGTCTGCGCGTACATCATGTTTTTGGTGTTGGGCCTTCGGCCGATGTTAGCTGTGGTAGGGGCCATCGCGTACAGTTTTGTTTCTTACAACTTCATTATTTTGGAGGCGGGCCACAATACCAAATCTTTGGCGATGGCTTATTTGCCGCTGGTGTTGGGCGGTTTAATGTATGCGTACCGCAAAAATATGTGGCTGGGCGCGGCGCTGTTTGCGTTTGGGTTAACCATGCACATGCGCACCAACCACATGCAAATTACCTATTACCTGCTTTTGATGGTGCTCATCTTCGGGATAGTAGAGTTGGTGACGTGGTCAAAGGAAGGTCGTCTGCCAGATTTCTTTAAGCGCACGCTTCTCTTGGCCGTTGGCGCTATTTTAGCCGCGGGCGTTAGCTTTGGGCGAATCTATACCACCGCCGAGTACGGCCAGTATTCCATCCGGGGAGCGTCTGAACTAACCCAAGGCAAAGATTCTTTGGCATCTGTAGGCAGTGGTCTAGACCGCGAGTATGCTTTTCAGTGGAGCTACGGCGTAGGCGAAAGCATGACGCTGCTGGTGCCTAATTTTTACGGCGGTGCCTCGCAGGGCCACGTAGAAGCGGGCTCAAAAACCTACGCCTTTCTATTGGGGCAAGGCATGCCTACTTCGCAGCTTAAAACCATGACCATGCCGTTTTACTGGGGAGACCAGCCCGGCACCAGCGGTCCGGTGTACATGGGTGCCATTATTTGCTTTTTGTTTGTGCTGGGTTTGATGGTGACGCCCCGCCGACTTTGGGTTTGGTTGCTGAGTGCTACTATTCTGTCTTTAATGCTCAGTTGGGGCAAGAATTTCTCGGCCTTCAACTACCTTATGTTTGATTATTTTCCGGGGTACAACAAGTTTAGAGCCGTGAGCATGGCGTTAGTTATTGCGCAGGTTTCT
>JBBSSO010000322.1:0-3428 GCA_038241905.1 Cytophagales bacterium
GTACTTGGCTGAATCTTTTGCTGAAAATCCGTTCACTCGAGAATTGTTGCTTAGGAAAACCTTCTACATTTTACCTACCATAAACCCCGACGGACGAGACGCTTTTTTGTACGGCTCTCAGAAAATGCTTGCGCCAAGGTCTGGCATGGTTCCGGTTGACGATGATGGCGATGGATTATATGAAGAGGACCAACCCAAGGATTTAAACGGAGATGGTTTTATTACGTTCATGCGCCGTAAGTCTCTGAGTGGCCGTTATTTGGTAGACCCTCAGAATACCTGGTGGATGATACCTGCTAAAAAAGATCAAGCGGGTGAGTATGAGCTTTTAGGTTTTGAGGGCCAGGACAATGATGGCGACGGTAAAATAAACGAAGACCCCAATGGCTTTTATGATGCCGGGTATGATTGGGCTTGGAACTGGCAACCAGATTATGTGCAGAAAGGCGCTTACAAATATCCGTTCTCTGTGCCAGAAAACAGAAGTGTAAAAGAGTTTATTCAGAGGCACCCCAACATTGCTTCGGCCCAAAATTTTAGTTACAAACCTTCTTCTAGTTCCAACATCACCCCAACGCCCAGCAATTGGCTGCCCGAAAAAGATCTTGCGCTGTATAAATTACTGGCCCAAGAAGCAGACAGCATAATGCCGGGCTGGGGGCTGGGTTCTGGTTTTCATGCGCCCAGCACAGTGGCTGGCAACGAAATGGCTTGGTTCCTCGGGGCTAGGGGAGTTTTTTCTTATTCTAATGCGTTGGATTTTCCTTATCTAGAATTCCATCGGCGTAAAACTGGGGGCGTATCACCTACTTTAGAAACATTTCTTGAGGAACACATGCTGCGCTTTAGCGATGCATTTGTGGAATGGGTTCCTTTTGACCACCCCAATTACGGCCCCATTGAAATTGGCGGTTTCCGCAAAAATTATGTGCCCGCGCAGGCCCATTTTACGGAAGCAGAAGCTTTGCGCCAAGTGGCCATTACCTTATACTTGGCTTATCAGATGCCTCAGTTGAGCATTCAAGATTTACAAACCCGGAAACTAAAAGACGGGAACACTGAAATAACGGTTACGGTAGCCAACCAGCGTCTTTTGCCCACCCATGCTGCCCATGATCTCAAGCATAAAATAGAGCGCCCAGATTATATTATTCTGCGAGATAGTACGGTGCTTTCGGGAGCGGTTCAATCTAAAGAGGCATCTTCTGGCTGGAAGAATCAGAAATACATGCCACATAAATTGGAAGTACCTAACATGCCGGGCCATAGTTCAGTAAAAGTCCGATGGGTAGTGAAAGCAGAAGAACCTGTTTTAGAAATTGAAGTAGACAGCCGAAAAGGTGGCACCGTCCTTCGTCGTTTTTGACCTGATTTAAGAAAAACAGGCCTAAAACAGCCTGCTAGATTTTTAGAATGAAGTTTGCAATTAGAGACTTTTCACATATTTAAATCACCTTCTTCCATCACAATAATACTGTTTCGCGAAGATGATTTCTACCTAAACCGTTTCATAATCCGGCT
Organism: Cytophagales bacterium; assembly: GCA_038241905.1. Taxonomy (GTDB): domain Bacteria; phylum Bacteroidota; class Bacteroidia; order Cytophagales; family Hymenobacteraceae; genus Nibribacter. The sequence continues at coordinate 1,522 of JBBSSO010000322.1, forward strand.
ATAGTAAACCAATTAGCATCAAAGTTAAATTGGGTTTACCACCGGCTAGATTTCTGTTTTCGGCCTGTTTTTGGAAAAACAGGCCGAAAACAGAAAAGCTGACACTTCAAAATTATCTGACTAGTTGTTCTTAGAGCATGTTTAAATTTGTCTTTTGCGCTACAAACAGGCATCAAAAGAACTTGACTTCGCCTTTTTCTCTCACCATAGCGCTGCAATGTTGCTCAAAAAACGCTTAGTCAGAACCTTTCGCTTCCTGTTTTCGCCGGCAACATCAAAACTTAAACAAGCTCTTATCTTCTTTTGACCAAGTTCATACGCTTGCTTCATTTTTTGCGTTGTAGCATAACCTGGTCTTGCTCTCTACCGCCGTGCGGCTATTGTAAAAAAAGCGTAGATTTACGGAAACTTTCAAGCCTTAATATTTTAATACAACCATGCTTGCTTTGACAACTATCAGACGGATTTCTTTCTTGGCTCTTGCTTTTTTTCTGATAGGTGCGGGCGTAGGTTGCAAACCTATGTGTCCTATAGAATCTTGTAAAACCAGAATGGTGCATCCGCATAGCGGGCAAGAATTTAGAGGAATGCCTTGGTACAAAAAACAAAAGCCGCGCATTGGCGAAAAGCTCAAAAAACCGTCAAAAGATGTACAAAAAGAGCTGAATAGTAATGGCGGCGGTGGCACGCGCAAAAATTAGCTTTTTACTATCTTTATAACTAAATTGCATGCTTCTAAAATGAACACAATTTAGCTCTATTTGAAGTAAAATGGCAGAAAACGAGCGGATCATTCCCATCAACATTGAAGATGAAATGCGTGGCGCGTACATTGACTACTCAATGTCCGTTATTGTTTCCCGGGCCCTTCCGGATGTAAGAGACGGTTTAAAACCTGTTCACCGCCGCGTATTGTATGGGATGTCTGAACTAGGTGTTTCCTACAACAAAACATATAAAAAATCGGCGAGGATAGTAGGGGAAGTGTTGGGTAAATATCACCCGCACGGAGATACCTCCGTCTATGACACCATGGTCCGGATGGCCCAGCCTTGGTCCTTGCGCTACCCCCTGGTAGATGGCCAAGGTAACTTTGGATCTATTGACGGCGACTCACCCGCGGCTATGCGTTACACCGAGGCCCGCCTCAAGCGCATCGCCGATGAGTTATTAGCCGACTTGGAGAAGAACACCGTCAACTTTGTCCCCAACTTTGATGATTCTTTAAAAGAGCCCAGCGTCTTACCTGCCAAATTCCCAAATTTATTGGTAAACGGTACTTCAGGCATTGCTGTGGGCATGGCCACCAACATGGCCCCCCACAACCTTACCGAAGTAATAGACGGCATTATCGCTTACATTGAAGACGAGGAAATTACAATCGCCGAGCTGATGAAATTCATCATCGCCCCAGATTTTCCTACCGGCGGTATTATTTATGGCTACGATGGCGTAAAATCGGCGTTTGAGACTGGCCGCGGCCGGGTAGTGGTGCGGGCGAAAGCCATTTTTGAAACCACCAAAACCGGCAAAGAACAGATTATTGTTACCGAGATTCCGTACATGGTCAACAAAGCGGCCATGATTGAAAAAACGGCTGCGCTCGTAAACGAAAAGAAAATAGACGGCATTTCTGACCTCCGCGACGAGTCTGACCGTGACGGATTACGCATTGTCTATGACCTTAAGCGTGATGCTATTCCAAACGTTGTATTAAACAATCTCTTTAAGTACACAGCTCTTCAATCTTCCTTCGGGGTAAATAACGTTGCCCTAGTGGCTGGGCGACCGCATACGCTGAACCTGAAGGATTTAATAAAGTATTTTATAGAACACCGCCATGAAGTAGTGATTAGACGGGCGGAGTTTGAGCTTGAAGAAGCCCGGAAACGCGCCCACATCTTAGA
>JBBSSO010000323.1:0-3424 GCA_038241905.1 Cytophagales bacterium
AAAAGCCTGCTTCATGAGTTTGACCGGCTGCACATGGTGCGGTTGGCCATTGCTGATAACCTAGACTTGGGCGTAACGGATATTGAGTTCCGGATGCCCAAACCCAGCTACACCATTGACACCCTCACGTACCTGCAAGCCAAATACCCAAGCTACCAGTTTTCATTGATTATGGGGCAAGACAACCTGGCTACTTTCCATAAATGGAAGAACTACGAGCAGATTTTACAAGCTCATGAGGTGCTGGTGTACCCCAGACCCGGCAGCGCTCCGCTTCCGGCAGCTTTGCAAAACCATCCTAAAATTATGCTGGTGTCGGCGCCGATGCTAGATATTTCGGCCACTTTTATTAGACGATGTTTGAAAGAAGAAAAATCTACACGCTACCTTCTCCCTGAACCCGTGGCCGATTATATAAACGCCAAAAAACTTTATTTGTAAATCTTATCTTCGGATTAAGAATTGTCTGTTTTAGGCCTGTTTTTTGAAAAACAGGCCTAAAACAGGAAGTACTTTTGACAGGTGAGCGGTGATTTCTAGAAAAAGATGCCATCATGCTACAAGAAATAAAACCTTACGGAGAACAAGTCCGTAAAAGAATAGTTTGGCTAGCCAGTTGGTAGCTAAAGTGCAAGTAATTAGCGTATTACCGTTTGTTTTGCTGCCTGCTTTGCCGTAAGTTGCAAACTTTTCCAGCAAAGCAGAAGTGACCTGTAAGCATGAGCGATACAATTTTATTCAAAGACACATACCTTACTTTAACGTTGAACAAAGAGATTTGCTGTATTTACGCAAATTGGGTCGGGTACCAGACCAAACAGACTGTTCAAGAAGGCTGTGAGCGAATTTTAGACGAGATGGTGCTGCATGGCTGCGGCAAAATAATGAATGACAATACCCAGGTGGAGGGTATCTGGTCTAGCGTTGCAGAGTGGGTAGGTGTAGACTGGTTCCCCAGAATGCGCCAAGCCGGCATGAAACACTTTGCCTGGATATATTCCGTCAGTGCTTTTAGCCGTTTATCAGCTGATAAATCTTTGCGCTTTACGTATGATACCACCGTCATAGAAATTTTCGACAGTTTTGCGGAAGCAGACAAATGGCTGCGGTCTAAATAACTATCGGGCACAGCCCTAAAACAGAAGACCCCGCTGATCTCAGCGGGGTCTTCTGTTTTAGGGCTGTTTTTAGAAAATCGGGCTGAAAACAGCTTGATTTAGATAGTCATAATCTCTGCTTCTTTCTTGCTTAGCAACTCGTCTAGCTTTACAATATAGGCGTCCGTTAATTTCTGCACTTTTCCTTCACCGTCTTTAATGGCATCTTCAGAAGTGCCTTCTTTCTGGAGTTTACGCAAGGATTCGTTCACGTCTTTCCGGATGTTACGGACCCTAATCTTTCCGCTCTCGGTTTCGTTTTTAGATTGCTTTACCAAATCGCGGCGGCGTTCTTCCGTTAGCACGGGCACGTTTAGGCGCACGCCGTCGGCCTCCATGTTGGGGTTTAGGCCCAAGTCACTGTTCTTAATGGCCTTACCTATTTCGCTGACCATGCTTTTTTCCCAAGGCTTAATCATGAGCGTGCGAGCGTCTGGCGTGGTAACGTTGGCTATTTGCGAAAGCGGAGTGGGCGTGCCGTAATAATCTACGCGCAGATCGTTTACCATGGCCGGAGAGGCTTTGCCCGCCCTAATCTTGGTCAATTCTAGGCTGGTGTGCTGAACCAATTTCAGCATTGATTCTTCTGCCTCGCTTAAGTAAAAATTAATTTCTTCGGTCATTGGGTTTTCTTTTTATTAGAAAGATGACTAAATAATATCCATCGGCCAGAGGCCGATGGCGGCACTAATTTCTTATTTTATTTGAGAAAACGCAGCTTTTTACCGCCGCTATTCTGGTAAGAGTTTACATAGAAACCAAGGTCCCTATCTTTTCGCCTTTAATAAGTTTGGCCAAGTTGCCGCGGGTGTTAATGTCAAACACTACAATGGGCAGGTTATTTTCTTTGCAAAGGGTAAACGCGGTCATGTCCATTACGTTCAGGCCTTTTTCAAAAACCTCTTCAAAAGTAATCTCTGAATACCGGGTGGCAGTTGGGTCTTTCTCTGGGTCGGCGGTGTAGATGCCGTCAACGCGGGTGCCTTTTAAGACAACATCGGCCTCAATCTCAATGGCGCGCAAGCTGGCGGCTGAGTCGGTGGTGAAGTACGGGCTTCCAATTCCGGCCCCAAAGATAACCACGCGGCCTTTCTCCAAGTGGCGTAGCGCGCGGCGGCGGATGTAAGGCTCACACACTTGCTGAATGTTAATGCCAGATAGCAACCGGGTAAACACGCCCGCTTTTTCTAGGGCGCTTTGCAAAGCCATGCTGTTGATAACGGTCGCCAGCATGCCCATGTAGTCGCCTTGCACACGGTCTAAGCCCACAGATTCTGCTTGCACACCCCGGAAGATATTGCCGCCGCCAATCACTACGGCCACTTGGGCACCTAAATCTATGGCAGACTTTATTTCCTGGGCGTATTGCAACAGCATGTTGGTGTCAATACCGTACTGCTGCTCGCCCATTAAGGACTCTCCGCTGAGCTTTAATAAAATTCTTTTGTAGCGCATGCTTATAGGTTGGTAATAGGTTTGTTACAGTTTTGAACTTCTGTTTTAGGCCTGTTTTTCCAAAAACAGGCCCAAAACAGGCAGTGTTAACTAAAAACGATGAGCACTTGGCCTTTCTCTACGTTCTGGCGCAGGCTTACGTTAATGTCTTGCACTACGCCATCGCCCGGCGATTTAATAATATTCTCCATTTTCATGGCTTCCAGAATTAGAATGGGGTCGCCTTTCTTTACTTCTTGGCCCACAGTTACTTTAATGTCTAAAATTAGGCCGGGCATGGGCGCTTTGATGTCGTTTACTTTCTGCACCAGCGCCTCGCCCATGCCCAAGCTTTCCAGCAGCAAATCCATGCGGTCATTTACCTGCATGGTATGGACGTGGCCGTTAATTTTTATCTGAAAAGTTTTGGAGTCAGGCTCGGTGCCAATCAATTCGGCGGTATAAGATTTGCCGTCTTTGATAATATGGAAGGAAGTAGGGCTAAGCGGAAGTAGGTCCCAAGTAAAAGGAGCGTCGTTAAGAAAGATTTGGTTTTTCTCAAGAACCACTTGCCACGTCTGCGTGGCCGATTTTACCTGTAGCATTTCCTGCAGCTTTAAAAGAGTAGATTACTGTACTTGCAAATTAAAATTCACAACTTGAGTTCTCAAAGTTACTAAAACTCTACATGAATCACATTTTTTCTGGCAGGTTCTTGGTCTTTCTAGTGGCAAGCCTGACCGTAAGTTGCACGCTTAAACCGCCCACGGTGCCTGTTGCGTCTACAGGAGTAGACATTTCTGCCTCAGATACCACGGAAGTTACGGCCCAAA
>JBBSSO010000324.1:0-3421 GCA_038241905.1 Cytophagales bacterium
TAACGCCAGCCGCCTGCAACTCCGCTCCTACCTCGTTTAGTTTTTGAGCGTTTCTGCCGTTGATGACCACTTTGCCGCCCGCTTTCCCGAAGGCCAGCGCACAAGCTCGCCCAATGCCCGACGAGCCGCCCGTAATGATGATGACTTTATCTTTCATGTTGCCGCTTTCCTTTTCTGGCCTTGCGGCCGATGTGCAAAAATACAAGAAGTTTCGGTTTGGTTTACGGCGATGGAAGAGATGCAGTATTAGCTTGTAAAGAGGACCCACCCCTGCCCCTCCGAGGAGGGGAAGGGGGAATGTTTAACTTCTTGTAAGACGCTTGGCATCTGCCCTAAATAATAGAGCTGTTTTAGGCCTCTTTTTCTAAAAACAGGCCTAAAACAGAATCTTGGGTTGCTGCACCCGCCGTCCTGATTTTCTTTGTATTTTTGCGCCGTGGCAAGAAAATTTAAAAAACGTAAAAGTAAATACGACATCCTCACCAACTTAAAGGTAGAAGAGATGGCCGCCGAAGGCAAGTGTCTGGCGCGGCATGAAAATTTGGTGGTGTTTATATCGGGCGTAGCACCCGGCGATGTGGTGGACGTGCGCGTAACCAAGGATAAAAAGAATTTCCTGGAAGCAGTGCCCGTGCATTTTCATGCGTATTCAGACCTGCGAGTGGAGCCTTTCTGTGAGCATTTTAACGTGTGCGGCGGCTGCAAATGGCAACACATTAGCTATGATACCCAGCTGTTTTTCAAGCAAAAACAGGTTAATGACAACATGGAGCGCATCGGGAAGCTTACGGGTCACCAAATGCTGCCCATTATTCCGTCTGAGCGCATTAGTTTCTACCGTAACAAGTTGGAATTTACGTTCTCAGACAACGCCTGGCTAACCAAAGAACAGATAGACAGCGGCTTGGAGTTGGAGCGCCGGGCGCTTGGTTTCCACATGCCTCAGCGGTTTGATAAGATTGTAGACCTGCGCCACTGTTATTTGCAACCAGCTCCGTCTAACGACATCCGCTTGGCGGTGCGTGCATATGCGTTGGAGCACAACCTGCCGTTTATTAATTTGATTAAACAGCAAGGTTTTCTGCGCAACCTCATTATTAGAACGGCCAACACCGGCGATTTAATGGTGATTGTGCAGGTGTTTGAAGATAACCTGGCTTTGTTGCAGCCGCTGCTAGATTTTCTGGTACAGAAGTTCCCGGAAATTACGTCGTTGCAATACGTGGTCAATTCCAAAGGCAACGAAACTTTTCATGATTTGGAGGTCGTTTGCTACCATGGTGAGCCGTACATGCACGAGCAAATGGAAGGCCTTCGGTTTAGAGTTGGGCCTAAATCTTTCTACCAAACCAACTCAGAGCAAGCCTATCTGCTCTACCAACTTACCCGCGAATTTGCGCAGTTAAACGGCACCGAAACCGTGTATGATTTGTACACGGGCGCGGGCACCATTGCTAATTTCGTGGCCCGGAGTTGCGCGCAGGTGGTGGGCATTGAGTACGTGGAAAGCGCCATTGAAGACGCCAAAATTAACTCCCAAATTAACAACATTACCAACACGCATTTTTACGCCGGAGACATGCGCGAGGTGCTGAGCGACGAACTTTTTGAGCGCCACGGTCGGCCTGATGTTATTATCACGGATCCGCCCCGCGCCGGCATGCACCCCGATGTGGTGGCCAAACTGTTGGAGGTAAAAGCACCTCGCATCGTTTACGTGAGCTGCAACCCCGGCACCCAAGCCCGCGATTTGGAAATGCTTTCTGAGTTGTATGAGGTAGTTAAAATTCAGCCGGTAGATATGTTTCCGCAAACGTACCACGTAGAAAGTGTGGCGCTGTTGATGTTGAAAACCTCACCCCCAGCCCCTCTCCAGTAAAGTGGGGAGCCCAGATAATACGTTTTGGGGCTGTTTTTCGAAAATCAGGCCTAAAACAGAATCTATATTTGAAATTTTTTCCGTGCTACTTAGTGCGTGATACTTGAAAAAATTACCATGCAGAACGATCCAGAACTGAACGGCAAATACCTCGGCACCATTACCAAAGATTTTGTGCAGATTTCAGACACGCTGAAAGAAGCATCGTACCAAATCAGGCGGCGCGATATTTCTAAGTATCCTATTTTCGTGTTTTCGCGGGAGATAACTAAAATTGGCGGCCTGCTAATGACAGCTCAAGAGCGTAATATAGAATGGAACGTGAACGCTTCTTATTTAGAAGATTTTGTGGCCCGGCAGCTGGTGCAAGAAGATAAAGTAGAAGAATTTCATCGCGCTTACCGCGATCCAGACGAATATTGCTGCCTTTTTGTGGTGGATCACAACTTCATGAACTTCGTGTTTATCCCTTTCCCCGAAGATTAAATTCTTGCTTGATTTGTAAATACCGTCGCAGCGCGGAATTTAAGTAATGTAAACTAGAAAGCCTGTTTTAGGCCTGTTTTTAGAAAAACGGGCCTAAAACAGGCTTTCTAGTTTTATGAATTGGCTACAGATTTAATTTTTTTGCTAAACCAAGCCTTGCGCCAACATGGCTTCGGCTACTTTAATGAAACCACCAATGTTGGCTCCTTTCTCATAGTTGATGTAGCCGTCTTTTTCAGTACCGTATTTCACGCACACCACGTGAATGTCTTTCATAATTTGCCAGAGTTTGCTGTTCACTTCCTCGCGGCTCCAGGAAAAGCGCAGGGAGTTTTGCGACATCTCTAAGCCAGAAACGGCTACGCCGCCAGCGTTAGAGGCTTTGCCGGGCGCGTATAAAATCTTGGCTTCGGTAAAAACCCGGATGGCTTCTGGCGTGCTGGGCATGTTGGCGCCCTCGGCTACGCAAAAACAACCGTTCTCCACCAAGATGCGGGCGTCATCGCCGTCAAGTTCGTTTTGCGAAGCGCTGGGCAAGGCTACATCGCATTTAATCCGCCAGGGGCGCTCTCCTTCAAAAAACTCGCAGCCAAAATTTTCGGCGTACTCTTTAATCCGGCCGCGTTTTTCATTTTTCAGCTCCATTAAATAGGCCAGCCTTTCTACGCAAATACCGTTGGGGTCGTAAATAAAGCCGCTGGAGTCTGAAAGCGTTACCACTTTGGCGCCCGCCTGAATGCATCTTTCTACGGTAAACTGGGCCACGTTTCCGGAGCCGGAAATTACCACCGTTTTGCCTTGTAAAGATACGCCGCGGGTGGCCAGCATGTGCTCTGCAAAATAAACCACGCCGTATCCGGTGGCCTCCGGCCGAATGGCGCTACCGCCCCAGCTAATGCCTTTGCCGGTGAGCACGCCGGTAAACTGGCCTTTAATGCGTTTGTACTGGCCAAACATGTAGCCCACTTCTCTGCTGCCCACGCCAATGTCACCGGCTGGCACGTCAATATCTGCGCCTACGTGCCGATAAAGTTCTGTCATAAAACTCTGGCAGAA
>JBBSSO010000325.1:0-3420 GCA_038241905.1 Cytophagales bacterium
TACCACTTATACAAAACTCAAAAGCTTAGTTAGCTTCTAAAATTTTGAAAAGCTCGTCTAGTTTGGGAGTTAAGATAATTTCTGTGCGACGGTTTTTCTGGCGAGCCTGAGCGGTTTTGGCGCGGTCTAACGGAACATTATCGGCGCGGCCGGATGGCGTAATCTTGGTGCCCGGCAAGCCAGCGCTGGTTAAAATGCGGGTAATCTCGGTGGCGCGCAGCACGCTTAAGTCCCAGTTGTCTTGCATGCCAACGGTGCCGCGGGTAAACGGAACATCATCGGTGTGGCCTTCTACGGCTACGTTTACATCGTCTTGGTCTTTCAGCGCTAAGGCCAATTTGCGCAGCGCATCTTGCCCTTTGGCGTCTACTTTGGTGGAGCCAGATTTAAACAAAAGTTGCTCAGAAAGGGACACGTACACTTTGCCGTTCCGGACATCAACAGATAAATCAGTGCTGTTGAAACCTAGCAAGGCGTTGCTTACTTTGCTGCGGAGGGCATCAACGGCTTTGTCTTTTTCGGCTAAAATACGCTCTAATTCGTTCAGACGTTCTTCGCGCGCCTTCAAATCATTGCCCAGCTGGTCTAGCTGCGAGCGGTTTTTAGTAAGCGTTTCGTTTAGCTTGCTCATCTCCTCCTCACGGCGAGTAAGGTCTCTGGATAGTTTAGACGTTTCTAAAGCGCTGTTGGCCTGTAGTTTGTCATGGTTGTTAATGAGCTTGTCATAGGTTTTGCTCAGCTCTCCGTAAAGGCTCTGGGTTTTGCGGTAGGCAGAACCCAGTTGAGCAGTATCGGCGGCTAGGCGCTGGCGGCTTTGGGTTAGGCTGGTTACTTGCTGGCTAAGGGCCGCCTGCGCCGTACTGGCTTGCGCTAAGCTGGAATCGCATTCAATTTTTTGGCGCTCTAAGTCTACTTTCTGGGCCAGCAAATCATTGTATCTCTTGGCAGTAGTGCAGGAACTTAGCAGGCTGGTGCTCAGCAGGGCCACGGCAGCAACACGGAGCAAAGGATTTTTTAGCATAAAAGTAGGGTCAATAGAGGTTGAAGAAGTCTGGGTTGAAGTCGGGTTAAAAACCGTTTTTGGGCGGAAGAGAAACCGAGTATCTGGCTAAAAGAAAGCTAGCAGATACGCAAAGATAAAAACCTTGCCCAGCTACCCAAGGGTTTGCACCTGTTTTAGGCCTGTTTTTCCAAAAACAGGCCTAAAACAGAGATAGCCGATGGAAACTCCATCGGCTATCTCTGTTTTAAAAATATTGATTTAGTAATAAAAACTACGCAAGCACCATTCTTATTTGCCGCTTTGCAGCAATTGCAAGATTTTCTCAAAGTTAGGCGCCAAAATAATTTCGGTGCGGCGGTTGCTTTGGCGAGCTTCTGGGGTGCGCGTCATCGCCAGAGGCGTATATTGCCCACGACCGGCCGGCACAATCATTTGCGGCGGAACCCCGTTGTTTACCAGCAAACGGGTAATTTCAGTAGCGCGCAACACGCTCAGGTCCCAGTTATCTTTGTAAGTAAGGTTGGCGGAAGAAACGGCCACGTCATCGGTGTGGCCTTCAACCACAATTTCGGTATCGCGCTGCGCTTTTATTGCTGAAGCCAGTTTGCCCAGAGCCGCTTGTCCGCCGGGGTTTACTTTGGTGCTACCGGTGGCAAACAAAAGTTTCTCTGGCATGGTCACGTACACTTTTCCCTCCCGGATGGCCACGGTAAGTCCTTGTTCTTCAAAACCGGCCAGGGCGTTGTTAACGGAGGTCCGCAACTCATTCAGAATTCTTTCTTTTTGGGCAATTTGCTGTTGGTATTGGGCTAAGCGCGCATCGCGGTCACGCAAATCTGAGTTGGCCTGTTCCAAACTACGCTGGGCGGTGGTTCTTTCTTGTTCCAGCGCGTTTTTGCTAGCTTCCAGCTCTTTGTATTTTTTAGAAGAAACGCAAGAACCCAAGACAGTTAGTCCTAGAACCAAGGCGGTGGCAGAAGTGGCGAAACGTGTGTTTTTCATAGAAATGGATAAGTGAGAATGATACATCAAGAAAGCAAAGGTACAAATTATTGTTTCTTAGCCGTAATGACCGCCAGAAGCGTACTCCTGCAACGTCCATCGGCGTCCACAAATTGCCAAACCAGTTTTTACCTATTCAGTCGATGGTTTTTATTTACCTCGCGGATGGTAGTTTCTCTAAAAGTTAAGAAATAGCAAGCGTAAAACTGGCAAAACGTTTCATGGTTTGGCCACATCAGCCGTTTTAAAAACGAAGAGAGAACCTTGAGAAGCGGTTGCAGTAAAAAGGAGACGGATGTAGGCTGCTAGCGTTTCTTTTTTATCTTTGCAGCCTTATTTGTCGTGGCCCATGGCGTACCCTGTCAGAACCATTAGTGGAGAGAATTTTAAGCATACTTTATGTCTTGGTTTAAAAGAGTAGAAAAAGGGATTGTTACCCCAACGGAGCATAAAAAAGAAACCCCAGATGGCCTGTGGTACATGTGCCCCGAGTGCAAAACCGTGGTCAGTACGGCTGAGCATCGGCAGGAGAAGTATACCTGTGCCAAATGCCAGTACCACGCCCGAATCAACTCGCAAGAGTATTTTGAGATTCTGTTTGACAACAACACGTTCACGGAGTTAGACGAAAACCTGACCTCGTCAGACCCGCTTAACTTTGTAGATACCAAAGCTTATCCAGACCGCATTCTGGCCACGCAGCACAAAACCAAGCTGGTAGATGCCGTCCGGACAGCGTATGGCAAAATTAACAGCCTAGATTTGGTGGTAGCTTGCATGGATTTTAACTTCATTGGTGGTTCTATGGGCTCCGTAGTGGGCGAGAAAATTTCCCGTGCCATTGATTACGCCCGCATCCACCAGATTCCGTTTATGATGATTTCAAAATCGGGCGGCGCCCGGATGATGGAAGCTGGCTATTCCTTGATGCAGATGGCAAAAACATCGGCCAAGCTGGCCATGCTTTCTGAAGCCAAGGTTCCCTACATTTCTCTCCTCACGGACCCCACTACCGGTGGCGTAACGGCCTCTTTTGCCATGTTAGGCGATTTTAATATTTCAGAACCCGGCGCCCTCATCGGCTTTGCCGGACCGCGGGTGATCAAAGAAACCATCGGTAAAGATTTGCCCAAAGGTTTTCAAAGCGCTGAGTTTGTGCTAGAGCACGGTTTCTTGGATTTTATTGTAGACCGCCGTGAATTGAAAGAACGCATTGCCACGCTCATTTCAATGCTAGCCGAAACGAAAACCAAAAAGTCTGAAGCAGCCCTCGCTAAATAAATTACAAAGCTTTACACGCCTCCGGCGATAGAAAAGAAATGCAGCGCTTGCCTCTTTGTAGAGCAGGCGCTGTTTTTTTTAATTTTTGGCATCATTTTAGACTACAATAATATAGATTTGCCACTATATCTAAA
>JBBSSO010000326.1:0-3419 GCA_038241905.1 Cytophagales bacterium
AGGCCAAGCTGGTAATTTAATGAGCAACGATACCGTTTTGCAAGTTGCTCTGCAGATACACGCGGTAGAAGGTCGTCATGCTGCTCACCTTAGATTAATGCGCTCTGGTTTTACCAGTGATGCAACTCTAAAACCTTGGATTACTTTAGCCCAAGCCAATGGTGCTCCGCAGGCAGTTTACGCTGGTGAGGATAACATGATGCAAGCCACTGTTAACATTATGACCATCACTAATCCAGATATTACGGCCAGCGCTGCATCTGAAGCATTTGATGAGCCTTTGAGCAAGGAAGCCGTTACAAATATTGTGAAGCCATTCTTGGCAGCATAATAACGCTTCTTAATTCCACTAAAAAAGGCAGCCTATGGGCTGCCTTTTTTTATACCTATCAAACTCTAAAATCCTTAGAATATTCAGTAAACTTTTACTTTATTTAAACAGCCTTCGTGTATAATTTAGTCCTAGGGTGCTACCAGAAGTTCTCCGGAACGTACCACGCTGTTTTATTCCGTGTCTTCGGCTATGTGAGGCCCGTTTAATGAATTATCCTGTCCTTCTAAAAACCTAAGGTTCCGGGTTAAGCCCGCAAAACCTGTACGTTTCACCGCTGATTTTCTGAAAACTTCTTGAAATATTTCCTGGGTCAGTTCTCTCCAATCTGACGAAGACAGATGAAGCATATCTGGGTGCGGGTTAAATGCTGGCTCCTGATGGGGTTTGCTGAATCGGTTCCAGGGGCAGACATCTTGGCAAATATCGCAGCCGAATGCCCAGTTGCCAAACTTGCCCTGTACCTCAGCCGGAATTTGGTCTTTTAATTCAATCGTGAAATAAGAAATGCATTTGCTACCATCCACCACGTAGGGCTCTGAAATAGCATCGGTGGGGCAAGCGTCCATGCATTTGGTGCAAGTGCCGCAATAATCTTTGATGGGCCCGTCCGGCTCTAGTTCTAAATCTAGAATCAGCTCCGCGATGAAAAAGAAACTGCCTACGCCTGGCCTAATTAAGTTGCTATTTTTGCCTATCCAACCCAGGCCGCTTTTCTTAGCCCAGGCCTTGTCCATAACCGGTGCCGAATCTACAAACACGCGGCCGCCCACTTCGCCAATCTCTTCCTGAATAAATTGAAAAAGCGTTTTGAGCTTGTCTTTGATCACGAAGTGATAATCTTGCCCGTACGCGTACTTAGAAATCTGATACGTGCCTTCGGGCTGGGTTTCTGCTGGATAGTAATTAAGCAGCAAACTCACCACCGATTTCGCGCCGTCTACCAGCAACCGAGGGTCTAGCCGTTTGTCAAAATGGTTGGCCATGTAGTGCATTTGGCCGTGCTTGTTCTGGTTAAGCCAGTTCTCTAGCCGTGGCGCTTCCTCCTCCAAAAAATCAGCGTTAGATACGCCGCAATACAGAAAGCCTAGTTCTTGGGCTTTCTGTTTAATGAGCTGCGTGTATTTGGGCGCTTGGTTGAACATGGTATAAGGTGACTGAGATTACAGAACAAAATTGGCGGAAAAGAATTTCAGTTGCGCTAATTTTCTGTTTTAGGCATGTTTTTCCAAAAACAGGCCTAAAACGCAAATTTGGAGTAAGTAGGGATATTGTGGAGAGACACTTTTAGTTTACGGAGACACTCGTAGGAGCTGCGCACACTACGAGGTCTGGTTAGCTGCTGATTATTTTTTCTTTGCAAAGAGAAAACTGCACAAGTAATGAACACCTGTAAGCTTAAAAAAATACAAAACCTCTATGACCTCGTAGTGTGCGTAGCTCCTACGAGTGTCTACCGGTCCGTATATTTAAAAGTCCAAATGCCCACCCGTTTTAGGCCTGTTTTTCCAAAAACAGGCCTAAAACGCAACCTATTCAGCTTGGTCAAACAAGGTGCCGCTGCGCACGTGGTTGGGCGGTATTCTACCCAAATGCCGGTAGGCGGCTTCGGTGGCTTCGCGGCCGCGGCTGGTGCGCTTAATGTAGCCTTCCTGGATTAAGAAAGGTTCGTAGACTTCTTCAATGGTTTCTGCTTCATCGCCGCAGGCAGTAGCGATGGTGGAAAGGCCCACTGGCCCGCCTTTAAACTTGTCAATAATGGTACTCAGAATGCGTTTGTCCATTTCGTCTAGGCCGTTGTGGTCAACGTCTAGGGCATTCAGGGCAAATTGGGCGATGTCTACATTTATAGTTCCATCGCCTTTTATCTGGGCGAAATCTCTGGTGCGGCGCAGCAGGTTATTAGCAATTCGCGGAGTGCCGCGGCTACGGCGGGCTATCTCAAAAGCGGCGTCTTCCAAAATAGGCGAACCCAAAATCTCAGCAGACCGCTGCACAATAGAGGTCAAAAGCTTAGAATCATAATATTCTAGGCGCGAGTTAATGCCGAAGCGCGCTCGCAACGGCGAAGTGAGCAAACCAGACCGCGTGGTGGCGCCAATAAGCGTAAACGGATTGAGCGTAATCTGCACGGAGCGGGCGTTGGGGCCAGAATCCAGCATAATATCAATCTTGTAATCTTCCATCGCGGAGTACAAATACTCTTCTACAATGGGGTTTAGGCGATGTATTTCGTCAATAAAAAGGACATCGTTTTTTTCTAAGTTGGTGAGCAGACCGGCCAAGTCGCTGGGTTTGTCTAGCACTGGGCCAGACGTGATTTTAATGGTAGAACCCAGGGAGTTGGCAATAATGTGGCTCAACGTGGTTTTGCCCAAGCCGGGCGGGCCGTGCAGCAGCACGTGGTCTAAAGCTTCGCCGCGCAGCATGGCCGCACCCACAAACACCTTTAGATTTTCTACTACTTTTTCTTGTCCGGCAAAATCACTAAAATCTAAAGGCCGGAGCGCCTTGTCGTAATCCTTTTCGGCAGGCGAAAGGTGATCGGCGGAGCCGGTTAAATAATCTTCTCTCATGTGTCTTACCTCTTTGCGGAACGGGCCAAACTAATGTTGTAAAGATAACAGCATTTAGAGTAAAAACAGTCCAACACAAATCCAAAATCGCGGCTTTTTACTATTCTCTTTACTATTATCTTCTAAAATTCTATTATAGTTAGCAAAAGGTTGTAGGCGGTTAACTGCGCGGCAAGCCTTTTCTACCCTTCGTCGCGCGAGCTAAAAAAATACTTTAATTTCTATTTGACAAGAAACGGAAAATGAAAGACTAAACGTGACAAGCATCATGCCCATGTTGTTGCGCAGTCATGTAACCGCAGATTCCAGTCCGGTACCTTTGGATCTAAATAAAACCTATTCCTATGAAAGCTAACCCGTCACGCAATTTCTTGGTTTTGACCATCGGTCTGGCCTTGGCTATTTTTTCCCAGCCGTTTGCATCTCAGGCGCAAACCGTTTATAATCTGGTACCTACCAAGCAAGTCTTTATAAAGGTACTGGGTACGTCTAACGTGCATGATTGGGACATG
>JBBSSO010000327.1:0-3398 GCA_038241905.1 Cytophagales bacterium
AGACCAAACCCACCTCCAGCTCAGCAGAGAAACCCGACCGCTGCCCAAGATGAAAATAAACCCAGACGTAAAAGACATTTTCGGGTTTGAATTTGAGGATTTCACGGTAGAAGAATATGAGCCGTGGCCGGGGATTAAGGCGCCAGTGGCGGTGTAAGAGAGGGGTATTAAAATTAGCTTTGTTTATAAGCTAATAACTGTAATTGTTCAGTTTATAAACAAGCTAGGTCTAATTTTAGAAATATATATTATTTTAAATAATCTACAGATGAAAAAAAAGAACATTTTCTTAGGTGTAACATCTATTATTTTAATTTTAACATTGTTTTTCTTTTTTAAAGGATATCAAAGAATAGTTGATACTACAACTCTAACTCCAGGAGAATATTCCATCAAGCATGGAAAGTGATTCAAAAATAGTTAGTGCAAGTTCATAGAATATAAACCAAGTATGACATACCGACACTAACCAGCAAGAGTGACAAAAGAGGAATTGACACTACGTTTTAGCAAAAGAGGATTTATAAGCAATGCGCGCCATGACTTAGGAAATGTGTTTTCGGCCTGTTTTTCAGAGGTTAAGGCAAAACGCGCGGACATGAAAAGCTTAAAACTTGAATGCAGTCTGCAAGCTCTTCTCGGGCTCATTTTGCGTAATCAGGCCAAAAACAGAAAGAGGACGATCAGTCTTTGCAGAGAAAAAACTAGACCTAACAATAGCTAAGCGGCATCTCCGGCCGACGGCCTTAGCCGCCGTGTAGTTTGGTCCGTTTCAAACAAAGTAACCTCCTTTAAAGCAACTCTCTAACATAAACCCAATGGACAGAAAACACCAAATGCTTGAAAACAAAGGAAGCATGAGTAACTACACAAAATTTGTATTAATGTTACTTTGCTCTTTTATCGCGATGTACATCACGATGTACTTAAATACTTATAAAATAGACCATGTATATTTTAGTCTTACTCGTTTTTACATGTCTTGCTTGGGTATTTCTGCGATGGCGGTAATAATGTTTCTTTTTATGCAGAACATGTATAAGAATAAAAAGAAGAATGTTGCTATTATTTTGGGTAGTTTATTTCTTTTCGTGAGTGCTTTAACGCTCGTGAGAACCCAAACGCCCATTGGTGATGTGTTGTATATGAAAGCCATGATTCCACACCATTCCATAGCTATTTTGGTAAGTAAAGAAGCAGATATTAAAGATCCTGAAGTAAGAAAGCTGGCCGATGATATTATAAAAGCCCAAGAAAAAGAAATCGCAGAAATGAAAGCCTATCTTAAAAGATTGGAGTCAGATAAATAATTTATTGAAACGTTTGAATTTGCGTTAATATTAATATTACTAAACCGTTTGCAAAGAAAGATTGCTAAGAGATATTAGTTTGTAAAGATGAAAAACGGTTTAAAGCCTACTTTCTAATAATTAGCTCAAAAACAGTAATTTCATACTATTCTTTTGCATGTTCAATTAGAAATTTTTACTCCTGCAGATAATGTAGGGATAGGTCGCGACCTGTCCCCAAGCATTCCTGATCCTGGCAGTTTAAAATGTGGTTTCAATTCCTTTTTTCATAGGAAAAATCTTGGGGCAGCAACCGCTTAGGACAGGTCCCGACCTGTCCCTACAATCAACAATGTGGGTTTTGCTTTCGTAAGCCTTAAAAGATATTTTCGGCACCCGCGCACGAGCAAGGTAGGCCAACTTTTTTCCGTTTTACTTTAACCTGGCTGCTTTTGGAACTCTTCAAAATATTTTCCCTGCTAATTGTATTGTCAGCGGTGCTGGCATTTATTAACATTCGGTTTCTGCGGCTGCCCGGCACCATTGGGGTAATGGTGCTTTCTTTGCTGCTGTCGCTGGGTATTTTGTTAGCTGGCAGCCTGGGTTCGCCGCTGGTTTCGGTATTGCGGGAAGCGCTGGAGGAAATTGATTTTTCTGACTTCCTCCTAGATTTTATGCTAGGCTTCCTGCTCTTTGCGGGCGCTCTCCACACCGACATCAATAAGCTGCGCAAGTCAATGTTGCCAATTGTGGTTTTTGCCACGGTAGGTACGTTGCTTTCCACGTTTTTGGTGGGCGGTATGCTATATTACTTGTTGCCAGTGTTTTATGAACCAGTGGCTTTTATCCATTGCCTATTGTTTGGGGCACTTATTTCGCCCACAGATCCTATTGCGGTTCTTTCTATTCTGAAGAAAACGGGGGTTTCGGAGGAAGTGGAGACCAACATCACCGGCGAGTCGCTCTTTAACGATGGCGTAGGCGTGGTCGTTTTCTTAACCCTCTTTGGCATCGCCCGCAAGGGCTCTGGAGATATTGAAGCCGGGGAAATAGGCATTCTGTTGCTGCAAGAGATTGGTGGCGGCATAATGTTGGGGGTGGTGCTGGGGTACGTGGTGTACCGCATGCTAAAATCCATTGACCATTATCAAACCGAGGTGCTCATTACGCTGGCTTTGGTAATGGGCGGGATGGCATTGGCACCGGTCTACCACTTTTCCGGACCCTTGGCCATGGTAGTGGCTGGTTTGTTTATAGGAAACCGCGCGACGGAATTTGCCATGTCTGCCACCACCACAGATTATGTGCACAAGTTCTGGGAGATGGTAGATGAAATCATGAACGCCATTCTGTTTGTGCTCATCGGGCTAGAACTGATTGTGATTCCAATTCATGCGGCGTTCGTGTACGTGGGTCTGGCCGCGATTGGGCTTATTTTACTGGCTCGCATGATTTCCTTATTTGTGCCGGCGCTCTTGTTTCGTTTTAAGCACCGTTTCCCGAACCGGACGCTGCTCATTATGACGTGGGGCGGGCTGCGCGGCGGCATTTCCATCGCGCTAGCGCTCTCCCTTACCGGCGATATGGAGCGGAACCTCATTGTGGCGATTACCTACGTAGTGGTGCTTTTCTCTATAATAGTGCAGGGGCTAAGTTTAGGACCCGTGGTGAAACGTCTAAACCGGAAAAAGCCGTTGCAATCCATTGAGTTGGAAAGTTAAGCGGAATACAATCATAATTTTAAAGCATGATGAATTATAGGTTTACCAGCTAATCAGCGAAGTCAGGGTTATTCCAAAATCCTTGCATTAAAAACCAAATCATCAAGTAAGCTCTTAGATTTTCACAAACTTATGGCTGTTTTAAGCCTGTTTTTCCAAAAACAGGCCTAAAACAGCTTTTAGGTTTTTACTATAAACCAGAGGCAGAGGCAGCTCATATTTACAAGAAAAGCAAACAGTTTTAACTGCGATTTTAACAACTTATAATCTTTTCCATCGGATGGTTTTTCAATAATACCTTCATATTCTTGAAAACTTTTGGGTAAACGGGCTTAAATGGTTAGAATTACCTTTTTAAGGCTTTCATAAATGTCGCTTTCCTATAAAA
>JBBSSO010000328.1:0-3394 GCA_038241905.1 Cytophagales bacterium
CTTACCTTAAGTGGCAGAAAAGTAGCCCCGTACAGGATAGCGCCAAAAAATAGCAGCATAAAAGTGGACATTGCCACCTGCTGGCGCCGAAGAGAATGTTTCATGTGGGAGAGCAATAAAGTTGTTCTTTTACGTGATAAGGAATAAATGCAAAACGGCTTGTTATGGGCGGGAAAACTTGCTGACGACAAATACCGCACTGCCCAGCAAAGGATTTTGCAGTTCTGCCACAATCCCATCGCCGGGACTTAGTGCAGTAGTACGGGTTGAGTCAGCCATCGTCATCGGAAAAAATATTTCTACCAATTGCCCCACGGCCAAGGCCGATGTAAAAGAAGACCCAAACCCATGCACCTGCGTTACCTTGGCCAAGGCGCGGCACGGCACCTTACCACAAGGGCCCGCCGAAGGTTCTAAAGGCAGGATTTCCATTATAAGAAGACTGGCCCGGGCATGACCAACCGAAATTGGCTCTGGAATTTGGATATCGGGTGGGGTGCGCAGGGCTTTCTTAGGCACAGACGTAGAAGTAGTTGACGTTTCTAGCGGCTTATCCTGCACGCGTTTGCAGGAAATAAATACTAGCAACGCCATCACGGCCATTCCCCACTTACCCACGCTGACTTTTAGCCCAAGATTCACTAACAAATATAATAATAATCAAGACTTTCTATGCTATCCAGATAATTAAACGCAAACATAAGACGGCTTTTTTTGTTTAATTTTGCCTAGGACCTTGTTTCACCCTTCGGAAAGCAGCAACCCTAAAATCATATGTATTTACCTATATAGTCAACTATGCATACTTCTCCCCCGCGGGTTATTCTTCTTCATCTTGCTTTTACCTTGCTTATTTTCTGCTCAGCTGGCTGCGATTTTATAGACTACCACCCCTACGCAGGCAACCTGGAGTTTAAAAACCTAACGGCCCAAAATGTGGCCAAAATCAAAGCTTTAGAGGAAAAATACGCCTCGCAACCCAGCTTCCAAATCGCATTTATTTCTGATACGCAGGGTTTTTTTGAGGAAACCGCCGATATGGTCAAGGACGTAAACCGTCGCAACGTAGCCTTTGTTTTGCACGGCGGCGACCTGACCAACTACGCTTTTACCGATGAATTTGAGCGCATGCATCGGGCCTTGGCCAAACTGCAAGCCCCGTACGTAACCGTAATCGGTAACCACGACTGCCTAGGCGATGGCGACAAGATTTACCTAAAAATGTATGGCCCGCTAGACCACTCGTTCACATTCTTGCAGAACAAGTTTATTTTGTTGAACACCAATTATTTAGAGTTTTTTGATGGTTCCGTTCCGGATGTAAATTGGCTGGAAAGAGAGTTGCAAAATGCCCCGGCAAACGTGGTTAATACGTTTGTGCTCTCCCACATCGCCCCGCACAATTTTGAAGCCAATCCCAACAAAAAACAGGCCGTGGCCGACTTGATGCGGAAATACGATGTGCGCCTTTCTTTGCACGGACACACCCACGGTTACAGAGACGAGCAACCCTTTGATGATGGCATTCGGTACGTTTCCGCGGCCTCGGCTAACAAGCGAAGCTACGTTTTGATAACCGTTACCGGAGACCAAGCTACCTACCAAAAAATTGACTTTTAATTGGCTATGAAAACACCCGCTACGCTTTTTTTTATTGCGCTCTCGCTCCTGTTTCCGCTTCTGACCAACGCCCAAGACTCACCCGTAAAAGCGGACCGACCCAAAAACAGCTGGTACGCGCCAGACTACGTTGTGATGCAGCACGCGGGCTTAATTGGCATTTTGGCCGCCGGAGTGGGTTATGACTTTGGCCGGCATGACCGCACCAACGCTGAGTTTCTTTATGGATTTACGCCTAATTATGGCATTAAACACACCAATCATACGTTTACAAGCCGCATCTATTATCAATCTCACCCCAAGCCGCTTTACGGAGATTATAAAATTAGCTGGCTAAAAACCGGACTAGGCATTAGCATGACTATTGGGGGGCAGTTTGAAACTTTTTTCCCGAAGCATTATCCCGAAGGCTACTACATCTGGCCCACTGCTACCCGCCTACTGCCCTTCGTGGGTTCTTCCATCGGCCGAGAATTTACGGGCAAAAAGCGCCCGCTGTTCGCTGAGTTTTATACAGAAATCGGCACCGCCGATGTATTGGTAGTGGATAAAATGCGGAACAAAGGCATTTCTGTACCAGACATTTTGAACCTGGCGCTAGGGCTTCGTCTGAAATTGTAAGTGCTGTTTTAGGCCTGTTTTTCTAAAAACAGGCCTAAAACAGTCTCCACATTTCACCTACCCGGATAGGTTTACTCAAGGCAATCCTTCATTTTTGCCGTAGCCCTCTGCTTTATAACCCTTTGCCCTCGTTTGTATGAGCTTTGAATACCTCAAATCTTTGCACATTATTTTTGTAGTAACCTGGTTTGCGGGCCTGTTCTACATTGTGCGTCTGTTTGTTTATTATTCTGAGACCGCCCAGCGACCCGAGCCCGCCAAAAGCATCTTGCAAAAGCAGTTCTTGGTCATGCAAAAGCGACTGTGGTATGGCATTACCTGGCCCAGCGCGGTTATTACGGTTATCATGGGTCTAAGTTTACTGTACTTTTACAACCCCATTCCTACGTGGCTTTGGATTAAATTGGGTTTTGTTGCGGGCTTGCTGGGGTATCAGTTCTACTGCCATTTTATCTTCAAGCAACAGCAAAACGGAATCATCAAGCAAAGCTCCACCCAACTAAGAATCTGGAACGAGGTAGCCACGCTTTTTTTGGTGAGTATTGTGTTCTTGGTGGTATTAAAAAATGGCTTAAATGCCACCTGGGGCGTCCTCGGATTCATCGGGTTATCAGTACTATTGATGATCGCGATAATGGCGTACCGGAAGATTAGAAAAGGATAGCAACTACCGCAAGTTTAGCGATAGCGTAACTTGTGGTAGACTATGGCGGAAGTTTAAAAACTTCCCTATTTTCCAGCTTAAAGCTTAAGCTAAATTCTACTCAATAAGTATTACCTCCAACAAACCCTTCTGCCCCGCATAATCTCTGGCGCTGCTATAAAGATAATGCTCCGGTTCATCAACCCAGCCCGCTTCTACCGGGTTTCGGTGCAGGTAATCTAGCCGCTGCTCCATAATGTAATTGGTGCTTAGCTCAATCGGGTGGTTAAATTGTTGCCAAAACTGATACTTGGTATTATTTGGGTTTCTAGTACCTGCCCGCTCAAACACCCATAGCAGCCATTGCTTCCGGCTTTCCTGCGGATTACCTTCAATAGCTTTGATTAATTCTTTGGAAGTATGGCGTTTCAAATCGCGCAGGATGTGTTCTATTTTGTCTTTGCTTGTGCCGATGATTAAGTGGGCATGGTTGCTCATCAAACACCACGC